>JAFTMU010000318.1 GCA_017452215.1 Clostridia bacterium | reverse complement strand
CGTTGATACCGATATTGCCTTTACACCTGACACCAACGTGATTTCCGACGGATATTTCCATGAGTCCGAATACCGTTCCGCTCCTTATTTCGATATCCAAATCGACGGGATTACGCTTTTGAATTTTCATTATTAAGCTTTCCCCAATCCATAAAACACGGACCCATCACAAAGAATTTTTTCCAAGTGATGGGTCCGTTTTCTGTTGATGTCAGGTATTGCCCGCCGATCAGTTCATCGGAAACGTGTATACGTTCCCCGAAACGTCGATATAGTAGCCGATCCCGTCGATGCAATAGACGGCTTCGGGTTCGATTTTCAAATTCATCCCGTAAAGGTCGATGGTACGACATACCGTTTTGGTACTGAGATCCACTACCTTCAGCGCAGCTGGATTGGTCGCATCGTTTGTAAAGCCCTCCAACGAATAGATCTTGCCGTGATCATAAGTTACACCCTGAATGTAATGGAAATATTCCGTATCGAACGTGTCGATGATATCGTCCGCAAGAAGGGTGACCTTCCTCACGCCAAGCGTGCTGTCAAGCGTACCGTCATGGACGGTGGGAAGCCGGAACGAGAAAAATCTGGTGGTCTGACTTTCATCTCTCATCGTAAAGGCGTACAGTCTGTTGTTATCGGTATCCACGACAAAATTGCCAAATGGTCTGGCATCGCCGTTCGGGGACGACCATGTTTCCGAATCATCCGTAAATCCGATCTTGATCACCTGAACGAGCGTGGAAGTAAACACATTTCCCTCTCTTTGGATTCGATAAACATTGCACATACCGTCATAGCTTCTGTCGTTCCTGTAATTGTTATATACGTTACAGTAGAGAAGCGGGAACTCGTCGCTCTCCTCATATCGGAACGAACCGAAGCATACAGAATTGGCATGAGGCTTCAAGACACCAAGCCGATCCAGCGTAAAGTCGGAGATCGGCTGATAGGTGTCAGCAGAATAGACCTGACAAGTGCCTGCGGCATTAAACGAAAACAGGTACCCTCCGTACACGTCACCGTCCTGCCTGCCGCCGGCTACCGTTGCAACGGTTTCCAGAGGAGGAGCAACGAAATCAAGCTCACCGGGGTATCCGGATCCATATACCTTGACTCGACTCAAAGCAATATCAGCGTCGCCAATGGCCGCATCGGTTACGGTTTTGACCGCAAAACGAAAATAAGCGGAGCTTTCATTCCATTCGAGAATGTCGGCCTTGGTAACATCCTTTCCCTCGGCGGGCCAGATGCAATAGGAAGTCAGCGTAGTATAGGTGTTGGTACCGTTTCCGAGATAATGATAATCCCGATCATAAGCAAACCAGATCAAGCAATAGCCGCTTCCCACCGAAATGGCCTCCATGTCGGCCAGGGGAATGAAATCCACCGTTCGGAATCTTTTGACATTTGAGCTGTTTTGCCCCGTTGCCGATGCGATCGTACCGATTTCATACGCAACGGTAAGCAGCGTTTCCACGGGCTCGACGGGAAGCTCCGGAGCAGTCGTGACGTCATTTGAGGTGGTCTCGTCTGCGCTTGTCGTACCGTCAGAGGGGGCTTGGGGCGTGCCGTCAGAGGGAGAGTCGGTCATACCGTCAGCAATCGTCGGAGTCGTTTCCCTGTCACTTGCCGTGTCGTTGCCGCCGTTGCAAGAAGTCAGCGCAAACAGCTGACACAGCAATAACAAAACAATCATCATTTTTTTCATCGTATTCTCCTAACAAAAACGGATCAGAAGGAAGGACTTGTATCCTATCGGGGCAGAAAAACAAATTTCGTTTTAGCGGCAACTGCTACTGTCATACCAACCAT
>JAFTMU010000317.1 GCA_017452215.1 Clostridia bacterium | reverse complement strand
TTGATCCCCGAGGTCATTTTGTATATGGCGTTCGTTTCCATTGCCAATTTTACGCAACGGAGCTATGAATTGGGGTACGCATTTAAATTTTTGCGGATCCTGCTTGTAACGCTGGTGCAATTTTTGAATGTGATCGGATTTGCCGTGGGGACGGGCATTATTCTGATCCTTCTGATCAGCAACAAGACCGTCAACGGAAAAAGATCCTATCTCTATCCCTTGCTCCCGTTTGACGGCAAGGCACTGCTTTCCCTGTTCGTGCGTCTGCGCAAGGATCGGTTGCAGGACAGTAAGGTAAAAAAATAATCTCAGAGAACAGAAAAACCGCAAAAATGCCAAACGGATTGACATTTTTGCGGTTTTATGCTACAATGGGCTGGGATCAAGCCATGTTCTCGGGGAGTTTTTTGCCGCCGAGAATGTGGAAGTGCAGGTGCTTGACCGATTGGCAGGCGTCCTCACCGCAGTTGGTGATGACACGGTAGCCGTTGGTCAGCCCTTCTGCCGCTGCGATCTTGGGGATCACCTCGAAGATGCGGGCGACCGAGGCACTGTTGCTTTCGTTGATGCCGTCGGCAGAGGCAACGTGAGCTTTGGGAACCACCAGCACGTGCACAGGCGCCATGGGGGCAATGTCACGAAAAGCGTAAACGGTGTCGTCCTCGTATACCTTGGTAGAGGGGATCTCTCCCGCTATGATCTTACAAAACAAGCAATCTGACATGATTTTTATTCCTTTCCTTTGGGATCGTATTCAGTATATAACAAAAAGATGAAAAAGTCAAGGATTTTTGAAAAAGGAGACGAAAAAATGCTCCCTGTATGCAAGCAGGATCTTTGGGAATATTTGCAAGGAACGCAAAAAAAGATCGTTTTGTACGGTATGGGAAACGGTGCGGACAAGATCCTTGCCGTGTGCCGAGAAAAGAAAATAGAGGTTTCGGGGGTGTTTGCCAGCGATGGGTTTGTGCGCAAAAAGCTCTTTCACGGAATGCCCGTGCGCTCCTGGGGGGAGATCAAGGAGGAGCTTGGTGCGCAGGGCGTGATCGTTCTTCTTGCTTTTGGAAGCTCCCGTCCCGAGGTGTTGGAAAATATTTTGAAGATTTCCGGGGAGGCGGAGCTCTATGCGCCCGACGTTCCCGCCTTTGGCGAGGGGCTTTTTGACAGATCCTTTTTTGAAGCCCATATGGAGGAATTGGAGGCGGCGAGAGCGCTGCTTTCGGATGAGGAATCCCGCCGCATTTTTGATCACGTGTTACAGTTCAAGCTGACGGGGCGGATCGATCATTTGCTTGCCGCCCAAAGCGATGAGGAGCGGATATGGGAGGAGCTGGTGCTCCCCGAGAGGATCTGCACGGCTGCCGATCTTGGTGCCTACAACGGAGATACGGTACGGGAGCTTTTGGACAGAAGTCGGGGAAGCGTCCAGCGCATCTGGGCGGTAGAGCCCGACGGGCGGAATTATCAAAAGCTGTGCGCCTATGCCGCAGAGGAGACGAGAGCGGAGGTGATCCCCTGTAATTTCGGGGCATGGAGTGAGCGGACGGTGCTCTTTTTTGACAAAAGCGGCAACCGCAATGCCTCCTTCGGGCAGAATCGGTCAAGCACTTTGGAGGAGCGCCCTGCGAAGCTGATCCCCGTGCAGGCGGACACGTTGGATTCCGTGCTTGCGGGACAGCGGGTGGATTACATCAAGTACGACGTGGAGGGGTCGGAGAGGGAAGCGCTGATCGGTTCGGCACAGACCATTGGTGCGCACCGCCCGACGCTTCTGGTGTCTCTTTATCACCGCAACGAGGACCTTTTCGCTTTGCCGTTGCAGATCAAAGAGGCGTTTCCCTTTTATCGGGGGTTCTATTTGCGGCGCCTTTGCGGTATCCCCGCTTGGGATCTGAATTTGTACGTGAGGGAAGAATAAAAGGGGAGAAGATGGTTTTGTGGGGGTGTCTCAAATGCGTTTCGCATTTGGTCGACACCCCCCTGGTTTTTGCTTTGCGGCTTGACGCCGCAATTTTCGTCCATAATTTGACGGTATTTGATCGTACTTGCAAACGAAAACCGCAAATTCCCGGCGCAAAAAAGCCTACCATCGACTTTTTTGCGCAAGGGGCTGTCTCAAATTTGCAATTTGAGACAGCCCCACACCCATCCCTTCAAGAACTTTTGAAACGTGGGTATATAAAATATAATTTGTTACTGCTCTGCGCTATCCGTTTGTGGAGTTTGCGTAGAGGCGTTTTTTTCGGTGTCGGCGGGAAAGAGAGGAAAGATCCAAGCTTCTCTTGGGTCATCAAATGGCTCGCCGTTGCTTTTTGTTTTGGGCATGGGTGGATATTTCACGTCCATCGTATACGTCACAAGGCGGAGCGGCGGGGTGCTTTCATACAGCTTTTGTGATGCTTCCAGCAGGTTATAGTCAAGCTCCGGGGGGCAAATGGGTTCGGGATATTCACGAG
>JAFTMU010000316.1 GCA_017452215.1 Clostridia bacterium | reverse complement strand
GCTCCCGCAAAGGAGACCAACGGCTCGTAAAGCCCAACCGCTCCCAAAGCTACCCCCGCCACTACGTAAATGACTAAAATACGGGCTGGTGTCAAGGCGGTGCGGTCAATAAGGATCTGTGCGATCACGCACAATCCCCCTCCCACTAAAAACGCCCAAAGATACGGTAAAACGCTTGACATAACGCTCCTATTCTCTCCCTTCAAATTCCAAAAGATGTGCCACGGCAGGAATGCTCTCCCCCTGCTTGATGCTATCGGGACTCATCATCGCCCCCGTGGATAAGAACAAAATACGGCTCAGCTCTCCGCTTTCAAGCTTGGGGATCAAATGGGACGCCAGCACCACCGCCGAGCAGCCGCAGCCCGAGCCCCCACCGTGTACGTCCTGCTTTTTGCGATAAAAAATAAGCTTGCCGCAATCGGTGTATCTTTCCCCCATGGGATACCCTTGAAAGCGCATCAGATCCGACAGGATCTCCCCTCCCTCATAGCCAAGGTCTCCCGTCACGATCAGATCGTAATTCTCGGGGCGCTCCCCCGTGACACGGAAAAAGCGCACCAGCGTATCCTCGGCAGCAGGCGCCATTGCAGCTCCCATATTGTTGGCGTCGTTGATCCCCTTCTCTGCCGCTTTTCCCGGCATTGCACGGGTGATCACTGCCGATCTGCCCACGGCTTTCTCCCTTGCATCCGTCACCAAAAACGCTCCCGAGCCCGTGACTGTCCATTGCGCTGTTGGCGTGCGCTGGGAACCATACTCCAACGGTGTGCGGAATTGCCGCTCTGCCGAGCAATAGTGAGAGGAGGTCACCGCACCGCACCGCTCATAGATACCCGTAGAAACCATGACCGATGCCAATAGCAAGCTCTCGGCGCAGGTGGAACAGGCGCCGTACAAACCAAAATACGGAATATCAAAGCTAAGCAGCCCATATGCCGAACCGGTGCATTGATTCAAAAGGTCTCCCGCAAACAGGGCTCCCACCCGATCCTCGGAGCATTTGGCTTTCGCAAGAGCCGTATTGAACGCCATTCTCTGCATTTCCGCCTCGGCGCTCTCCCAGGTTTTTGCTCCAAAGCGGTCGGTGTCATCGATGAAATCGAAGCATTTTCCAAGCGGCCCCGCCGCCTCCTTGCTTCCCACAACGCTCGCCGCCGCCAGGATCCTTGCGTTGAGTGAAATCGTTTTATCCATTCTGCACCGCCTCCTTTTTTTCTATTTTGCGCCAAGCCTGTGCGTTTATGCAAGGAAGCTTGGAGAGAAACCTCAAAAAGCGCCCATACCTTCAAAAAAACGGCAAACGCCTGTAAAATTATCGAAAAAAATATTAAAAAACGGGCAAAAATTCATTGACAAGAATTTTTTTGTATGGTATACTTATAATTGGATATTTGGCGGAGATTATCTCCATTTCATAACGACGGAGACCAAGAATCGCTTGTCTCCTTACGCCGCCTGCATAAGTGCCAGGCATCACGAAGAAAAAGAAAAGGAAGGAACGCAAAGAAAATGAAAAACAGAATTTTAGCATTGTTGTTGGCAGGTCTGCTGACAGCTACTATGGCCGCTTGCTCCACCAGCGGATCTCAATCCGGCGGAACCGAGACAGGCCCTTCTATCACCACCCCCAAGGAGGACGATTCCACCACCCCCGATCCTGACAAGGAGTGGCAGACCGTAAACAAAAAGGTCTACACGCACAAGGAGGTCACCCTGCGTGACGAGCCCAGCTCCTCGGGTAAGGCGGTCAAGACCCTCGCCGCCGCTTTGGAATTGAACTGCACCAAGGTCAGCACTGCTTGGAGCTATGTGGAGTACCAAGGCGCATACGGCTATGTTTCCAACGCCTACATCACCGACACCAACATTTTGGGCACTGATTTTGAAGGTGTTCCCGGTGGCGAAAAGATCATGTACGCCAACGCAAAGACCATCACCGTTCGCCTCTACCCCAGCACGGCGGATTTCTCCACCGAAAAGGGCAGCTACGCTCTGAACGAGGAGGTTACGGTCATTGCCTCCAACGGTCAGTGGTACAAGGTCAAGTACGAGACCAAGAGCGGAACCGTGGATTACTACGTTCACATCTCCTGCCTCTCGGATGAAAAGGTGATCGATCCCGACGATATGACACAATACGAGGGAATGTTCAAGGACGCTCCCGCAGATACCTATCTGTTCACCAACTGCCGTGTCAATTTCAGAAAAGCCCCCAATAAGAATGCTTCCCTGATCGAGACCTTGGATGCAGGCGTTGAGGTCAGAGTGATCCAAACCGGCACCGTTCCCAGCGGCGAGACCAGAGAATGGAGCTACGTTGAAATCAAGATCGCTCCCGAAAAGGAGGGCGACGCCACCACCTACAAGTACGGCTACATCAGCTCCGATTGTCTCTCTGCTACCAACCCCTCCGGCGAGATGGATCTGGACGATCTTCTGGACCTTTATCCCATGTTTACGGAAGCTAACAAGACCATGTACATCATCACGGGCGAGGATGACGGAGGCAACAGCATCAACGTGCGCTCCACCCCCTCCTTCCCCAAGGATGGCGAAAAGAGCAACCTTTTGATCTCCATTACCTCCAAGAAAACAGACGTAGCATCCGTTAAGATCGTTGCCACAGGCGGCGTTTATGATGAGGCTACTTGGGTCATCATCGAGTATACCGACGACAAGGGTACTGCCGATACCTCGGATGACAAGACCGTTTACGGCTTTATCACCACCAAGTATCTGACCACCGATTCCACGGGTAAGGAAGCAGTAACGCTGGACAGCCTTTTGATCAAGCATCCCGGCTTTGAGGTTTGCCAGACCGAGACCACGATCACGGCAACGAAAAAAGCCAACTGCTATACCGCTCCCGAGAACGGCAAGACCCCCGCAAAGACGCTGCAAAGCGGCGATGAGGTCACCTTGGTAGCCGTTGAGACGGGATCCGCCCGCAACGTTTGGTACGTGATCAAGGATGCAAGCGGAAACTACTACTTCGTTGGTATGGAATTCTTTGCTGAAAACTGATTCTTTCGAAGCCGACGCACAAAAAACGTGCGTCGGCTTCTTTTTCTTTGTTTTCAACGGAAAGCCCTTGTTTTTGCAAAAGATATATGCTATAATAAGAGGTAGACATTCCCCGGTTGATCAAAATACACTTTTGGAGGAATTATGAATTGCGTTCAAGTATTTGAGAAGATCTATCAAAAGTCTCCCGAATATACTGCATTTACCCCCTACCGCATCTGTCCCTTGGGTGCGCACAGTGATCACCAGCTGGGTAAGATCACAGGCTTTGCCATTGACAAGGGAATCCACATTGCCTTTGGTCCAAAAATGAACGGCGTGGTGGAAATCAGCTCCCTGCAATTTCCCAAGCGTGCACAATGGCACGTGGCAAAAACCCCCGAGGAAAAGCAAGACGATTGGGCTGACCATCTCAGAGGAGCCACGATTGCCCTCAACAACCGCTATCCCCTTCGCACAGGGCTATGCGCCGTGCTTGAAGGCGAGCTCCCCATCGGAGGACTGTCCTCCTCCGCCGCCGTGATCATCACCTTCCTCTCTGCCCTTTGCACCATGAACCGCATCCATCTGAACGAAAAGGAATTGATCTATATCGCTCAGGAGGCGGAAAATAAATACGTTGGCGTTGCCTGCGGTAAGCTGGATCAAAGCTGCGAGGTCTATTGCAAAAAGGGGCACCTGTTGTATATGGACATGCTGG
>JAFTMU010000315.1 GCA_017452215.1 Clostridia bacterium | reverse complement strand
TCTCCGTGAAGGTCTTTACGAGGATGCACTCTACACCCTGGATCTTGCCGATGACTCCTACCCCATGATCAACTACTACAAGGCATACTGCATGGGTAAGCTGGGCGGCTGCGCTTGCGATCTGATCAAGAGCGCCAATGCTCTGGATACCGGCTACTGCTTCCCCTCTCGCCTCGAGGACATTCTCGTTCTCAACTACGCCATCGAGAAGGTCGGCGACGGTGCAAACGCTTACTACTACATCGGTTGCCTCTACTACGATAAGTTCCGCTATGCGGATGCTGCCAAGGCTTGGGAATCCTGCGTTGCCTGCGATCCCACCCATGGCAAGGCTTGGAGAAACCTCTCCCTGTACTACTTCGATAAGGCAAACGATGCCAAGAAGGCACGTCTTGCTTTGGAAAAGGCATTGGAGTTCAAGGGCGACGACCCCAGACTTCTTCTGGAATACGAGCAGCTGCTCAAGAACATGAACTGCTCCATCGAGGAAAGACTCGCCGTGTACGAAAAGTACCCCGAGCTCCTCAGCGAAAGAGACGACTGCTACCTGGATAAGCTCACCCTGATCTGCCAGACCGGCGATTTCAAGACCGCTATCGATATGGCTGCCGCAAAGCGCTTCCACATCTACGAGGGCGGCGAGGGTAAGCTGACCAAGCAGCACGCATGGATGCACACCCTTTACGGCAAGGAGCTTGCCGAGGCAGGAAAGTACGACGAGGCAGAGCAGATCTACCACAACGGTGTCAACATGCCTAAGTCCTACGGCGAAGCCAAGACCTTCTTCAACCAGGAGGCGCACATCTTCTACTATCTTGCAAAGCTTTACGGCATGATGGGCAAGAAGGATCTGGAAAGAAAGGCTTACGAGGAGGCTGCCATCTACAAGGCTGCCGTTTCCGAGCTTTCCCTGTTCCGTGCCCTGGCACTGAAGGAGCTTGGTAAGAACGAGGAAGCACAGGCAGTGCTTGATGAGATGCTCAAGGTTGCCGAGAACTTCATCGTCAATAAGGATCTGCGCACCTACTACGGCGTAGGCTCTCCCTCCCCCATGCCCTTTGAATATGACATCGAAAAGAACAATCTCACCGACGGTCATATCCTCAAGGCATTTGCCCTCCTTGGCTGCGGCAAGAAGGCAGAGGCAGAGGAATCCATCTCGGTTGCAAGAAAACTGAATCCTCACGATTTCAGAATCTTTGCATTCGATAAGATCAAATAAATCTGCAAACACGAGCAGGGCGGCTGTGTCGAATCGACACAGCCGCTCAACGCTTTGAAAAGGCAGGCAAAAACTTTTTTAGTGGGCATTTTTTATTGTGGAACCGGGCGATTTGTAAACAATTTTTGTTTTTTGCGAAAAGTGACGGAAAGCGTGGTATAATAGACTTACATATCTATCTTTGAGAGGTTTTTGATGAAAGCTTTACAGACCTTTAAAAAATGGCTCGTGGGCGGCTGTGTGTGGTACGCAGTTCTCTCCCTTGGTATGCTCCTTGCCGAAAAAATGATCGGCTCGGAGAACCTTGCCGTCAACGCCAATTCCTTTTTGCTCATGTTCCCCTTCGGGCTGTCCGTTTCAGGGGGCTCGCTCCTTTTGAAGAATGAAAAAATCGCCCGATGGATCCGTTGGCTCTCCCATTACGGCATCACCGTAGCGGCGTTTTTCCTGTTTATCCTGCTTCCCACAGGAATTTTTCTCTCCCCTGCCGCCATACTTTTATTGATCGTGTTTCTCTCGGCGCTCTATTGGCTTCTCTTTTTCCTCATACATATCTTCCAAAAACGCTTCAAACGCCTGTTGGAGGAGGATTGAGCAAAGCAAAGGAAGCCGATCAATATGCCATTCAAAATCAAAGCCGTTTTGGTTCTTCTTACCCTGATCACTTCCCTTTTGTGCGGCTACTCGCCAAAAAGGGAGACTACCGCCAAGGTCTCTGCCACGGCGGCGAACGTCACCTTGTCACAGAGGGACGGCGAAGGAGAGGAAGCCCTGAACGGTTTTATTTTTTTCGGCGAATCCACCACTGCGCATCTTTCCCGCAAGGGAGGGGTGATGGACACTTCCGAAAAAAGGCGGCAGGTCTGGCGGGACGACAGCGGCACAAGGCAGTTGAATTTACGAACCGTCGATTCCCCTGTCAAGTATTTTGACAAAAGCGGGAATATGACAGTCCTTTCCTTTGCCGACGCCGTTGCCACGGAGCGCCCCACGATTTTGGTGCTTTCCTTTGGGCTCAACGGGCTGGAGGGCTTTGTCAAGGAGCCTGCCACCTTCCTGCGTGCTTACAACGCTTTGATTGAAAAAGTCGAGGCACTCTCCCCGGGGACCCGTATCATTCTGCAATCGATCTATCCCGTTGGAGAAAATCAAAGCTTTAAAAAGGACGTACAGACGGTCAACTCCCATATCCGCACGCTGAACCAAGAGATCGAAGGGATCGCAAGCCAACACAGGAGTGTCCAATATGCCGACACGGCGTCGGTCTTGCAGGCTGCGGACGGAAGCCTGCTTTCCAAATATGATGCGGGGGACGGAATCCATCTGACGAACGAAGCATACGAACAAATTCTTTTGTATTTGCACACCCACGTGTAGTCTTAACGTGGGATACATCAACAGGAAAGGAGTTTTTTGATGCTTATGAAGAAAATTCTCGCTTGCGTTTTATGTTTTCTTTGCCTGTTTTCCTTGGTCTCCTGCCAAGGAGCGGTGCAATTTTCGGACTTATTGAGCACCGAAAATTTAGCGGAGGAGGCATTGGAGGAGCTGGACGACCGTGTGATCTACGTCAAGGACAAGAGCAATTTTACCGAGGAGTATTTCAAGACCCCCGATTATGTAAGGGAGAGCACGGTGTGCTACGCCCAAGATACGGGAAACATCAACGAGCTTGGCGTTTTTCACGTCACCGAGGGAAAGGCAGAGGAGTTTTCCGCCCTGTTAAAGGAACAATATCTTGACGCCTCCTTGGAAAAGAATCGGGATTGGTACGACTCCTATATTCCAAAGGAGACCGCCAAGCTCAGGGACGCCGAGGTCAGGACCTTTGGTAACTACGTGGTCTACGCCATTTTTGACCGCAGCGAAAGAAGAAGCATCTTCCGCACGATCGAGGACGAGCTGGCGCTGGGCACGTGAGAATAGAAAAAGGCAGAGATTTGACGTTCTCTGTCTTTTTTAACGACTGCTGACTTGATTAAAAGCACAAAGCAATAATATTTTTGTCAACTTCTCAAGCTGTAGTTTTGTAAAACTTTACGAAACATCTTTACAAAACAAAAAAACGTGATATAATAAAAGTGCCAAACAATCTAAATATCATAGTTATAGGTCTTTTTCTTCTTATGGGAAAGTTATAGCTTTTTTTCGCTATATAATCAAGCAAATACGTTTTGGTAAAAACGCAACTCCTGCTTGATTGTATAGCAAACCTATACTATGAAAAGATTGTTTGGCGACAATTGGAGCTTGCGTTTTTCGGTGCGCTGACTTCGGTTGGCGCACTTTTTTGTATCATGAAAACCACCCGCCGGTGGTAATTTTATAAATTTTAAGTAAAGTATTTACAATTCCTCAAAACTATGATATAATGTAAGTGCCAAACAAAACCAAATAACTTTTTTAGGATAAACGCCCTATTTTTATAGGGAGTCTTGTATCCTTTTCTGTTTTGCGAGTCAGACTAAATCAAGCAAAAACGCTTGCTCCGCTGACTTGCATATGGT
>JAFTMU010000314.1 GCA_017452215.1 Clostridia bacterium | reverse complement strand
TGCCTGCAGCTCTGCTACCAATGCTTCATTGATGGTGGTCTTGAAGCGCAAGCCGGTGGGTTCGCCGTAACGTACGGAGGTGGTGCCATCGGTGGGCTTGGAAACGATACCGTTGTACTCGCCCTCTGCGTTGAAGTAAACAGCCGCTGCTGCAAAGGTTGCATCGTCAGCAGCCTTGAAGAACTTGGGAGAGAGCGTAACAACGTCCTCGCCGTTGATCTTTGCGCCAACGTATTGCAGATCCTTGTCAGCATCGATGTCAACAGTCACCTCGGTGCCGTTGGTGCCATTCAAAACGTAAGTGCAAACGTCGTCAACATAGCAATTGTCCTCATAGGTCAATTCATATCTCTTCGTTTGATCCTCAAAAACATTGCCATCTGCATCAACATACTTGCCTTCCTCATTAACAGCATAGTGATGCGATTGATACTTAGATACGATCCAGCTGTTGGGATTAATGGAAAGATGCGTACCAACGCTGATGGTTGCGCTAGCAATTGCAACACCGTCTACGTACAGGGTAAAGAAGCCTGTTTCAAGATCAATGACGGCAGTAATGGTAAACCACTCACCTGTGGTAGGCACGTTGCATTGATTACCCTGTCATTCTTTGATATAGTAGGTAGCATTGCTGCCGGAAATCTGCAAACGTGCATAGCCGTTTGTATAGGTAGTATTCTCGTTTGCATCACACCAAATCATATACAAACCAATGTAAGAACTACTCTTCAAAGTACCGTCTGCCGTGCGGTAGCTTCCGCCGAACTGAGAGGTCAAATGGCTTGCCTGATTGGAGAGGTTATTGATGTTATACTTTGCAGAAAGAACAACCTTATTGTCTGCGCCGTAAACATAGCCGGGGTTTTGTGCCTTCACAGCATCATTGTAGTGGTTCACGATCTTTGCAGTATCATTCTCGATCACTGCATTGGTTCCGGTTACGGTAGTGTCGCCCGTGTAATCTTCCGCATATGCATTAGCTACGTAATTGGTAGGAACGCTACCCTCGTAGATCTTCATGTTATCGATCTGCAATTCACCGGAATAACCGCCGGAAACCTTGTGCTTACCTGCCGACCAAGAGCCGGGCATTACGGTAAATCCGGTTGCGTAGCCGCCACGGTACAGTCTTGCGCTCTGCGCCAAATCGCCGTTGACGTAGATTTCAAAGTATCCGGTTCTCATATTTACTGCTACACTGAGCGTAAACCACTCGTCAACAGGAAGAACGGTAGAGCTGTTTGTAACAGAGTTTTGAGCGTTAGCCTTCAGAGTTGCAGTGGTTGCATTTGCTCCGTAGGAGATAGTAAAGGGAGACATAAATGCTGTTCTCGATACAGCTGCAGAGCCATCTACGTTATAGAAAGAAAGAACAAACTCGGAGGTCAATTCCACACCGGTGGAATTCTTTCCAATAAAGTAATCTGCCTCGAAAACGAGTTCGGGCGTGACAACGGAGCTCAAAATCTCATGGTTAATGGTCCAGCCCTTGTCATAAGAACCGCTGGCATTACCAATATCCCAAACCTTAGAGGTGTTGCTGGCGGTACCGTTTTGAATGGTATAGCCTGCTGCGCTGTTGGCATAATAACCGGTAGAATCGTAGTTGTTGCCAAACGTATAGCTCTCAAAGTTCTCGTTTAGACCGTTGAACAAACCAAGCTTGGAGATCTCAGCATCGTCGTAGATGGCAATGTTATCCACCTGAATGTAGGAGTTCTCTGCGTTGTAAACGCTGGGGTTCTTTCCTCTGTTGATCTGGATAAAGTTCCAGGAATTGCCCTTCATACCCGTAGAGGTATATGCATTCGTTCTCCAAGTATACTCTTGACGGATCTGCCAAAGCACGTCGTCAAGGTAAATAGCAAAGCTACCCGTGGTAAAATCAACAATGATCTTCACGTTGACCCACGTGTTAGCATTGATAGTCTTTGCACCGGTCGTCCAAGCACCATGCAACTGGTAGCCATCATTGTACGGATAAACAATGTATCCACTATTGCCGCTCGTGTTACATGCACCGCTATGAACACGAATGGTAACGGTACCGTTCGTGGTGTTGGGAACAAAGCTCAGCAGGTCGATTGCCTTGCCGTTATCACCGGACAAACGCATGTCAGACTCTGCGCCGTAGCCTGCGCCAAAGTAGTAATCCACCGAGAACGCCAAGCGGTCTGTCTTGTAATCGGGGGTTGCCAGATAGTTGGGAGTAACGATAGGATTCATGCCTTCTCTTGCCGCATACATCTGACCGTTTACGATATAGGTGTTGTTAGTAGCAGTAGCACCGTCGATCTCTGCCTTGGTGCTAAAGCCATCGGTATTTACAACACCAACGATCGTCTGCTCGCCCTGCGTAACAGTGATTTTTCCATCAGCATCAGGGGCAACGTCTTCCAGCTTTGTGTATTTGCCGTCTACGTACAGGTAATATACGTTTTTCAGTTCTTCGGGAATTTTGGAAGAAAGCTGATAAACATTACCGTGCTTTGTGTCTGCTGCTTCAACGATGCTTGTGCCGTTGATCTTATCAACTGTCACATCGCTGGTCTCCAAACCCTGTTTCTCAAAATCTTGAGAATAAAGAGTCGAAGCAGCAGCGTTTTGGGCAGTTGCATCTGCCGCAAACGTGGGGACGCTAATCAGAGGAACGATCATCACAAGAGCCAAAGCAAATGCGATGATTCTGCTTGTGTTTCTGATTTTCATAGCTTTTTTCTCCTTGCTTAATTTTTTTGACGGACGTGCTTCTCATCCGTTTATGGTGACCCAAACAAAAATAACCGTCCCTTTGTCTTCCCCTGCCCCGGCCAGCTCGCTTAGCCCCAGGACCTTTATCGTCAAGGGGGAGCGTGTTGACAACCGAAGCTCATCGTTTTTGGCGTTTTTCGCCAAAAACGGCTTTGAGGGTACCCTCAAAGAGATAACCAATTATTTCCATTTGACACAGTACGGTTAATACTGCTTAATCATACATATTATACCACGCATCTTCGATTTTTGTCAATCGTGATTTTTGCACAATTTTCCATCACTTTATTGTACCCTTTGCACAAATCTCTGCATTGGAATAAAAGGTGGTAAAAAATATCGCTTTCACCCCTTTGGGGGAGCTTGGTACAGCGCACCAAACTAACAAATCTATTCTTATACCCCCACGTTTCAAAAGCTTTTGAAAAAGGGGTGCGGGGGAGAAACTTTTCTCGAAAAGTTTCTCCCCCGCAAAAGCATTTATACTCTTTAAATCTTCGTCAATTTAGCATAGGTCGCCATCAGCTTTTTGGTTCCCACCCTGTCAAAGGCGATCTCGTAGAGAATATCCGCCCCCATAGGCTTGACCGAGAGGATCTCCCCCTCGCCAAAATTCAGATGTCGCACTCGGTCTCCCGCCGAGAAGCGCTCCCTTGCGCCGCCCGTGCGAACAGGCTTTGCCGCTGTACCAACAGTGATCCTCTCTGCCGAGGATCTGGGCGCCGCCTCTTTTTTGATGGGCGTCCCACGGGAAGCCGACGGATAGGCGCTCTCGGAATAGTAGGTGCGCTTTTGTGACACAGGAGCCTCTGCCCCTCTCGCCCCATACGCCGAGCGATAACCGCCATATCCGCCAAAAGGATTCACCCGAACTGCCTCCGCCTCACTCCGATCCAGCTTCTCCACAAGAGAGGACGGGATCTCGCTGACAAATCGTGAAATGGGATTGTACATGGTTTGTCCGTAGAGCAAGCGATTGCGTGTATGCAGGATGTAAAGCTGTCGCTTGGCACGGGTAATGGCAACGTACGCCAATCTCCGCTCCTCCTCCATATCGCTCTCCCCCGCCGTAATGGTCTGCATTCCGGGGAATAGCCCCTCCTCCATACCGGGCAAAAGAACGATGGGAAACTCCAAGCCCTTGGCGCTGTGGATGGTCATCATCACCACCGCATCGGCACTTTCGTCGTATCTGTCTACGTCCGCAACCAGCGCCGTCTCCTCCAAAAAGCCCGTCAGCGTAGGCTCCTCGGCATCCTTCAAATATTCCAGAATGCCCGACTTGAACTCGTCCAGGTTTTCCAGCCGCTCGGCTTCCTCCTCGCCTGCCGCCACCAGCATCTGCCGATATCCCGTGCGGTCCAGCATCATATCAAACAAAACGTCAAGGCGCACCCGTGCGGCAGCTTCGGTCAGTCCGTTGATCACCTCTGCAAACTGCAAAAGCATGGGAGCGCTGTTTTTGAGCGCCGTATAGGACGCCGCCCGCTCAATTACGGAAAATTGACTGCACCGCTCCTCCTCGGCAATCAAAGCAACCGCCTCCAGGGTCTTGGCGCCGATCTTGCGCCTGGGCTCGTTGATAATACGGTTAAGCCGTGCATTGTCGTCATGATTGCTGATCAGCTGCAAATAGGCAACGGCGTCACGGATCTCCTTGCGATCCGAAAAGCGAGTGCCTCCCAGCACACGGTACGGCACCGCTGCCCGTGCAAAGGCCTTTTCAATGCTGTTCGCCTGTGCATTGGTGCGGTAAAGAATAGCAAAATCACGGTACGTAGCTTCCTTTTTGGCCACCGTTTCCGCAACGGTGTCCACAAGGAATCTCGCCTCCATGTTCTGATCGTCACAAAGCTTGATCTGTATCTTTGCGCCCTCTCCCGCCGCCGTCCAAAGCTTTTTGCCTTTTCTGCCTGCATTATTGGAGATCACCGCATTGGCGGCATCAAGAATGTTTTGCGTAGAACGGTAATTCTGCTCCAATTTTACGGTCTTGGCATTTGGATAGAGCTTGTCAAAGGTCAGAATATTTTCAATGGTAGCGCCCCGGAAGCGGTAGATGCTTTGGTCATCATCACCTACCACCATCAGGTTGTTGTGCCCCTTGGAAAGGATCGCCGTCAAGCGCATCTGCGCCACGTTGGTATCCTGAAACTCGTCCACACAAACGTAACGGAACCTGCGCTGATACGCCTCGGCAACCTCGGGATACTTTTCAAACAGCAGTACCGTTTGCATGATGATATCGTCAAAGTCCAGGGCATTGGATTCCCTGAGGATCTGCTGATACGCCTCATATACCCGAGCAACTTGCTTTTGTCTGAAATCCTGCCCCGCCTCCATGGCAAAATCATCAGGCGTCAGTAGCCTGTCCTTTGCACGGCTGACTGCATTGACAACCCCCTTGACGGGCAGGAGCTTTTCATCGATCCCGCACCGCTTCATGGCGGCGATCATCGCCTTTTTCGTGTCGTCGGCATCGTAAATGGTAAAACCCGAACGGTACCCCATCCTTTCACCGTGCTGGCGCAGAATGCGGACGCAGATCGAGTGAAAGGTCCCCGCCCAGATGTCCCCCGCCGTGACAGGATCCTCGGGAAACATTCTCGCAAGCCGCTCCTTGATCTCATTCGCCGCCT
This sequence comes from Clostridia bacterium, assembly GCA_017452215.1. Classification (GTDB taxonomy): domain Bacteria; phylum Bacillota; class Clostridia; order Oscillospirales; family CAG-272; genus UMGS1865. The sequence goes on along the minus strand of JAFTMU010000314.1, from coordinate 652 downwards.
TGTTGGTAAAGGTGATGGCAAGAATACGGTAAGGCTCGCAGGCATTGCTGGAAAACTGCGGCAGAATATGCTGCTCGATCGCCTCGGGCTGCAATACCAAAGCGCTTTCCAATTCTCCCACACGGGCAGCATCGGTCCCGTAAGGAATATAATCGCTGAAATAGGCATTGCCGTAGCGAATGATAAACGCAATACGGCGCACCAGCACTGTGGTCTTACCGCTCCCCGCTCCCGCTAAAACGAGAAGAGGATCGTTAACGGTGAAAACCGCCTCACGCTGGCGCTCGTTGAGCCCTTGATATGCTTTTTCAAATAGCTTTCGCTTAATGGCAAGATAGCGTTGTTCAATGGGTTGCATAAAAATCCTTTCAATCAAACCAGAGTAACGATCACCGTGATCAACCAAACCACTGCGCACACGGCGCTGACAGGCGAGAGCAAGGACCAAAGGATCTGCTTCGGTGTCTCCCCAAGGGACAGGGATACCGTATACGAGGAATCGGCGTTTTTATTTGCGTAAACGTGATAGATCTTTCTTGCTTCCCCTGCCGCAAAGGCAGAGAAAAGCAGAAACAGTGCGATCAGGCAGAACAGGAAGATCTCGTTGCTTCCCGCATTGACGTAGAAGGCAGAGAGATACGGTTGCCCGAAC
>JAFTMU010000313.1 GCA_017452215.1 Clostridia bacterium | reverse complement strand
CGCTTGGGATCGGTTATGAGCGAGTGGATCATGCGCCTGCGCAGACCATGGAGGATTGCCTTGTGATCGAGGAGACATTGGGGGCGGGGATCTGCAAGAACCTGTTTCTTTGCAACCGTCAGGGGACGGTGTTCTATCTTTTGATGATGCCGGGAGACAAGGTCTTTAAAACCAAGGAGCTGTCGAATCAGATCGGCTCCGCACGCCTTTCCTTTGCGGGTCCTGACAAGATGCTGGAGTATTTGGACATTCTCCCCGGAGCAGTGAGCGTGTTGGGGTTGATGAATGACAAGGGCGGCGCTGTACAGCTTTTGGTGGATGAGGACCTTTTGAGGGAGGAATACGTGGGATGTCATCCTTGTGTCAATACCTCGTCCTTGAAGATCGGAAGAGCGGACGTTTTTGAAAAATTTCTTTCCGCTGTGGGGCATTTGCCGTATCGGACGGTGCGTTTGACGGGGGAAGGATAAAGGTGAGGCGCTGTCCCCAGAGGGGTACAGCGCCTCAGGTTGTAGACCAAAGATGCACAGTTTTTCAATTTGTACAAACTTTTTTGTTCCGCTTTTTCTTTTGACCAAGAAGGCGCAAAAGAAAAAGCTTGGCAAAAAGAAAAGCGCCGTAGAGAAGGAATTTCGCCGTCTGCGGACGGCGAGGAGGGTTACGCACCCTCCACTGCGCAAGCTTTTGAAAAAGCTTGACCAAAACTTTTTGTCAAAATGACAGTGCTGATTCCTTTGTCAGCAAGTTTACGTTGCGTTTCCGCTTTCCTGACGGAGGCGGATCCTGCGCCAATTTACGAAGCCGTAGACGTCGTTGATCAAAAAAGCCGCAAAGCAGAGGATCATGGGGAGATATTTTGGCTCCTTGAAGGATGCCCAAAGCCAAAGGACAATGAGCACTACGTCATTGGCGGCGTAGCCCAAGCCGTAATAAGGGGAGCGCAGAAAGGTCAGAGCAGAGGCTAAGAAGCTGGTCGCCACCGAAAGGGTGCTGACGTACAAGTTTTCTGTGCCCAGCCATGCAAGCAGAAAATAGAACAAAAAGGTCACAAGGGCGGTAGCGCAGACAAGCGCTGCCCATTTTTTTGCGTTCATATCTGCGATCTCCACCTCGTCCTTCTTTTCCCGATAGGGATGCCGCAGCCACGAAACCGTGGCAAAGATCGCCGCAGGGGCGCTCATACACAGGTAGGTGATCATTTCACCAAAGTAGCGCATCTGATAAGAGATGATGCCGTACAGGAGCGAGAAAAAGACGGTGAGGATCTGTCCTGTGACGTTGCCCTTGGAAACGAAGATCAGTGCCGTCACGCCCACGAGAGATGCCAAAAGGGAGAGGGGATCCTTTTGCTCGGAGCAGAGAAATCCCACGGTGACGGCGCACAGGGAAAAGATCCAGATGACTCTTTCGGTTTTTGTGAGGGTGAGAAAGGGATTTTGAATTTTCATAGAGGAAGCACCGATTATTTTTTGATCACGTCAACGACCTTTTGGGCGGCGGAAAGAATGCCGATGCGTCCGCTCTCATAGGTCAGTCCCCCTTGGAAAAAGGCGGTGTAAGGAGGGCGGAGAGGACCGTCGGCGGAGAGCTCGATGGAGCTGCCCTGCACGAAGGCGCCCGCTGCCATGATGACGGGATCCTGATATCCCGGCATTGCCCAAGGCTCGGGAGTAACGAAGGCATCCACGGGAGAGCCCGCCTGAATGCCTTGACAGAAAGCACAAAGTCCCTCGGCGCTTTCCATGATCACCGATTGAATGATGTCGTGGCGTTCCTCGTTCCATTCGGGCTCTACACGGTAGCCAAGCTTTTCAAATATATATGCCGCCAGGTGAGCGGTTTTCAGCGCCTGTGCCGTAGTGTGGGGAGCAAAGAACAGACCCTTGAACATGGATTTGTTTTGCCCCAGGGTGGCGCCTGCCTCGGCACCGATGCCCACGGAGGTCATGCGGTAGCTTGCCAGCTCCACGGCTCGGCGGGTCCCTGCAAGATAACCGCCTGTTTCCGCCATACCGCCGCCCGGGTTTTTAATGAGAGAGCCGATGATCAGATCAGCGCCTACGGCAGTGGGCTCTCGGGTCTCCACAAATTCACCGTAGCAGTTATCCACCACCACGTAGGTGGAGGGGGAGATGCTCTTGACGAAGCGGACCAATTCGCCGATCTCGTCGACGCTCAGGGTCTTGCGGTTCAGGTATCCCTTGGAGCGCTGGACGAATACCATTTTTGCACGCTTTCCAAGGGCACGGAGCTTGTCCCCGATCTCCCGGAAACGGAAGGAACCGTCCTCGTTCAGATCTGTCTGCTCGTAATCAATACCGAAATCCTTTAAAGAGCCGTTGCCCGCCTCTCCCGAGATGCCGATGACCTCCTCCAAGGTGTCATAGGGCTTGCCTGCCACCGAGTACATCACGTCCCCGGGACGCAGAATGCCAAAGAGACCGATGGAGAGGGCGTGGGTGCCACTGATGATGGTGTGACGGACGATGGCGCTCTCCGCTCCCATGACCTCTGCCCAGACCTCCTCCAGCACCTCACGTCCACGGTCGTCGTAGCCGTAGCCCGAGGAGGATTGGAAGCAGGTGTCGCTGACACGGTGATTGCGGAAGGCGTCCATGACCTTTTGGGTATTCTCAAATGCGATCTGATCGATGCGTGTAAAATGGGGGGCAAGAGCGGTTTCCGCTTCGGTTGCCAATGCTTGAATAGGTTCTGAAAAAATCATTTGCTGTTTCGGCGTTGCCGAGTCCTTTCTGTTTTCGTGGGGATCATTCTTGTTCTTTTGTATAATCGTTGGGATCAAGGCTTGGGAATTCGGTTTCCTTAGCGGCATCACGGTTGGCAATGTCGTGATAGAAATGCGCTCTTGCCGTTTGTATATAGGGGGTGAGGAAGATCATGCCGATGCCGCAGGTGAAAAAGGCGGCGAGCAGGATCCAGCCGATAAAGCTGATGTCCAGGCAAAAGAGCTTCCACTTTTTGCCCCTCATCAGGTTGCGGGAGGAGCGCAGGGCGTCCACCACGCCGATCTCGGGGTATTCCGCCATGATCATTTCGGAAAAATAGTAATTATAGTCAATGAGGAAATACAAAACGACGCTGACGGCAGCCCCCACCAAAAGGATCGGGAGCACCAACAAAAGGGAGGCGATCACGGCAAAGATGTTGCCCGTATACATTGCCGAGAACAGGCTGCTGATCACCGAAAAGACGGCGATGATGCCTGCGATGGCGGTGGGAAGGGAGCAGGCAAAGGAGATCAGGGAGCGAAGCATATAAAGTCCGACGCTCTTCCAATAAGAGATCTTGAAATAGCTGAACAGGGTAGATACGTTGATCTTTTCCTTGTCCTGATCCACCACTGCCAAATGGAAGCGGGCAAAGCCCAAACGAATGGGAGAGGAGACGAAGATCGAAATGGCAAGGACGGACAGAGCGCCTACGATGGCGGCAATGAGCAAAAGTGTGATCCAGGGGAAGGAGGAAATGATCTCCGTTGCGCTTCCCGATGCGAAGGTTTCCTCCCACGTGCTCGTTTGATCGGCAGGGAGCTCAAAATTGAAGTTGAAGGAGGAATCGGTGCCTCCCAGGAGCATGGCGAGGAAAGAGACTAAGAAGGAGATGCCCCAGATGCCTGTGAGGGATTTTCTTGCCTTGGCACGGTAATAAGCAGAATCCTTGACGGGGGTAAAGGGGGCTTGGTAGAATTGTTCTTGATCGAACTGTTGATTCATTTTGATGTATTCCTTTCTTTTCAGAATGAGAGGACGATGCGGCGGAAGGCATCGCCACGCTCCTCAAAGTTTTTGAAGGCGTCGAAGCTGGTGCAGGCAGGAGAGAGCAATACGGTGTCACCTGCTTTTGCAAGCTTGCGGGAAAGCAGCACCGCCTCTTTAAAATCCGACTCCTCCCAAACGGGGAGCGCTCCGCTTTGCACTGCCTCGGTGTCCCGCAGTACTGCCTTGATCTTTGGCGCCGCTTCGCCTGTTAAGATCACGGCTTTCGCCCTCTCGGCAAGGGCTTTTGCAAGGGGCTCGAAGGGAATGCCCTTATCTCTGCCGCCGCAGATGACGATGGGCTTTTCCCGCAGTGCGGAAAGTGCCGCCGCCGTACGGGTGGGGGAGGAATCGATGGAGCTGTTATAGTAGGTCACGCCCTCGTGAATACGGATGCGCTCCAATCGGTGGGGAACGCCCGTAAAGCTTTTGGCGATCTCCTTGACCGTTTCGCAGGAAACGAACGGGCGGCACAGCCCATAGGCGGTCATATAGTTTTCCACGTTGTGTCTGCCCGGCAAGAGGATCTCCTTTGTGGGGAGAACGGGGGTTTCGTGCTTCCCGTCCCAAAACAGGATCATACCGTCACGCCGGTAGATGGCACTGTTGCCTTTTTCAAGAGAAAAATCGGCGTGGCTTTGCTTGACCGAGGAAAAGAGGGTCAGGTCCCCCGGATAGTCCCGAGAGAGGGAGAAGGAAATCTCGTTTTCGGCGTTGGTGATGAGGGCGGTGTTTGGGGCATGGGAGAAAATATTGGTTTTTGCGCTTATGTATTCCGCCATGTCGGTGTGCCAATTCAAATGGTTGGGGGTGATATTGGTCAGAGCGGCACGGGCGGGGGAGCGGCGCAGGGTCTGCAATTGGAAGCTGGAAAGCTCCACCACGGCAAAATCCGCCTCGGTCATTTCCTTCACACGGGGGAGCAGGGGCGTGCCCAGATTGCCGCCCACGAACACCCGTCCCACACCTCTTTTTTTGCATTCCGCCTCCAGCATCAGGGCGGTGAGAGTGGTAGTGGTGCTTTTTCCGTCGCTGCCTGTGACACCCAACACGGTGGCGGGGGTCAATTCCAAAAACAACTCCATTTCGGAAGTGAGAATTGCGCCGTTTTGCAGGGCTTGCGCAAGCTCGGGCAGGTCGGGGCGCAGCCCCGGGGAGCGGAAGATGATACTCTCGTTGATGTCGTCGAGATATCCCTCGCCCAAGATCAGGCGCACGCCCTTTTCGGGGAGCGCTGCTGCACGGGGGTCCAGCTCGGAGAGGCTTTTTTTGTCTCTTGCCGTGATTTTTGCACCCACGGAAAGCAAAAAATCGATGAGCGGAAGATTGGAGATCCCAAGTCCGATCACCGTCACGGGTCGGGTGCGTATGAGAGAGAGAAGCGCTGTGTCTGTCAACCGTATCGCCTCCGTTTTCGTATGATACTTATATTATATTCTTTTTTTCGGGAACTTGCAATAGAAAAAGGACAGAAAAAACGATTTTTTCGAAAAATCGGTCATTTTCCCCCTTTTCAAAAGCGGTTTTTTCTGTTATAATAGAGAGTGGAAAAATGTGTGAAGAAGTAACTATTGAAAGGAATCGTACCAATGGCAACCAACAAAGCTGCGACCCAACAGTACAATGACCAAAGCATCAAGGCCCTCAAGGGCGCTGACCGTGTGCGGAAGCGTCCCTCCGTCATTTTTGGCTCCGACGGTCTTGAGGGCTGTGAGCATTCCTTTTTTGAGATCCTTTCCAACTCGGTGGACGAGGCGAGAGAGGGGCACGGTAACGTGATCAACGTGACCGTTTTTCAGGACAAGAGCATTGAGGTGGACGACCACGGCCGTGGCGTGCCTCTTGGCTGGAACGAGGCTGAGGGCAGATGGAACTGGGATCTGATCTACTGTGAGCTCTATGCGGGCGGTAAATATGAGAACAACAATCAGGGATCGGCGTATGAGTATTCCCTGGGATTGAACGGTCTTGGCGCTTGCGCAACCCAGTGCAGCTCGGAGTATATGATCGTCAAATCCTACGACGGCAAGATGGAGCGCAGCATTCGCTTCCGCCGTGGTGAGGTGAACGGGGAATTGCAGGAGCGCCCCCTCTCTCCCAAGGAAAAGCGCACGGGCACGGTGGTGCTCTGGCGTCCCGATCTGAAGGTGTTTACCGACATCAATATCCCGCCCGAATTTTTCAGAGACACTCTCCACCGTCAGGCGGTGGTCAATCCCGGGATCACCTTTATTTTGCACTTGGAGCAGGAGGACGAGACCTTTACCGAGGAGAAATTCGTTTACGAAAACGGTATTTCGGATTATCTTTCGGAGCGTGTGGGCGAGGCGGCTCTGACCGCACCCGTGCTCTGGCATCTGGAGACCCAGGGACGGGACAGAGAGGATCTGGACGAGTATAAATTCAAGGCGGACGTTTCCTTTTGTATCTCCAACACCGTTAATATGCTGGAATACTATCACAACTCCAGCTTTTTGGAATACGGCGGCTCTCCCGACCGTGCGGTGAAGCTGGCGTTTACCTACGCTGTGGACAAGTATCTCAAAGCCAACAACCGTTACACCAAGAACGAGAGCAAGGTCACCTTTAATGACATTGCCGATTGCCTGGTGTTGGTCATCAACAGCTTTTCCACCCTGACCTCCTACGAGAACCAGACCAAAAAGGCGATCAACAATACCTTTATCGCCGATGCGCTCAACGAATTTTTGCGCAAGCAGCTGGAGGTCTATTTTATTGAAAACCCCAAGGCGGCAGAGCTGTTTGCCAATCAGGTCCTGATCAACAAGCACAGCCGTGAAACTGCGGAAAAGGCAAGGGTGGACGTGAAAAAGAAGCTGGCAGGCTCTATTGATGCCGCCAACCGTGTGGAAAAGTTCGTTAACTGCCGCTCCAAGGATCCAAACGTGGCGGAGCTTTATATCGTGGAGGGAGATTCGGCTCTGACCTCCTGTAAATTGGGTAGGGATGCGGAATTTCAGGCGATCATTCCCGTCAGAGGTAAGACGCTCAACTGCCTCAAAAGCGACTATGATAAGATATTCAAGAGCGAGATCATTACCGACCTTTTGAAGGTCATTGGCTGCGGCGTGGAGATCAAGAGCAAGAAGAAAACCGACAGGAGCGCCTTTGATCTGAACAATCTCCGTTGGTCCAAGGTCATCATTTGTACCGATGCCGACGAGGACGGATTCCAGATCCGCACCCTTTTGCTCACCCTCTTTTACCGTCTGTTGCCCACGCTTCTAGCGGAACACAAGGTGTTTATTGCGGAGTCTCCTCTGTTTGAGATCACCACCAAGGACGAGACCTATTTTGCTTACGATGAGTTTGAAAAGGCGGAGATCCTCAAAAAGATCGGTCACAAGAAATATACCTTGCAGCGCTCCAAGGGACTTGGTGAGAACGAGCCCGAGATGATGTGGCAGACCACCATGAATCCCGAGACCAGACGCTTGATCTCGGTCTCTCCCGCAGATGCCGCCGCCACCGAGATCATCTTTGACACGCTTCTCGGTGACAATCTGCCTGCAAGAAAGCAGTTCATTACCGAGAATGGCGGACGGTATATGAAGGACATTGACGTGTGAGCGATGCTCGCATCAAAAGAACCTACCGTTCGGAAAGAAGGAAAACCATGAAAAACAAAACGACCGTTCGTATTTTTGCTCTGGCGCTGTTTGCCGCCTTGCTTCTCTCGTTTTCTGCCTGTGGGGCGGCGAATGAGACCTCCGCACCTGCGGGAATGAAGCTGGCGACTGCCAGAGGAGCAGATTTCAGACTGTATATTCCCACCTCCTGGAACAGCAACACTGCCTACGGCATCTCGGGAGGGTACTATTCGCTCTCCTCGCAGTCCGACGATCTTTCGGATCAATCCACTGTGACCATGGTGAAGTATGACATCGACGGAGAGCTGGGGGCGGCACTGCCCAAATCCAATGAGAACGGCGAGCGGTGCACCTATTTCTTTGAGCATAAGCTGCGTCCTCTTTTGGATATCCACGCCAAGGGCGGCGTCAAGCTTTTGGAGGGACACGGCTCTGCGGCTCTCCTTGGAGACAAGAATGCGTGGCAGTATCACTATTCCACCACCATTTCCTCCGAAACGCTGAAATTCTGGCAGGTAGTGGCAGAGGGGGAGAATTGCTTTTACGTTTTGACCTTTACGGCAACCGAGGCTCTTTACGAGATGCTCAAGGAGGACGTGCTTAATATTGCATTGAGCGTGAAATACGGAATTCCCTACGAGCCCACGGAGCCGGCAAAGCCCATTGATCCGAATGCCGGTGCTCCCGAGGGCATGAAGCTTGCCTCCAACGATGAGGTGGCATATTGCTTCTACGTGCCCACCGATTGGCGGATCGACACCTCGGAGCGGATCTTTTCGGCGTATGCTCCCGATGGGAACGGCGTGGTGAGCGTGATCCCGTACGTGCCCAACGGTTCTCTCTCTGTGGTGGAATATTTTAAACAGATGGAAGCGCAGATGAAGAACACCGCAGGCGATGAGGCTTACAAGGTCACTGCCAAGCAGATCAACGATTTCGATTTTGCAGGCGGCAAGGCGCTCAAATGCGAATACACCTGGCGAGTGGGGGACGTGACGTATCACTATTTTCACCTGATCGTTGCCTACAAGTCCACTTTTTACAACTTTACCTATGCCGCTGACAGTCAAGAGGCTTACAACGATAACATGGAGGACGTGAAGGCGATGATCAAGGCGTTCACCTTCCGATAAGAGACTGCAATGAAAGAAATTTACCTGGATAACAGTGCAACGACAGCGCTCTCGAAGGCTGCCAAGGAGAGGATCGTGGAAGCGATGGAGACCTACGGGAATCCCTCCTCTCTGCATCCCATCGGGCTTGCCGCCCACAAGCTGGTGGACACCGCCCGACGGGAGATCGCCCTGACGCTTGGCGTGAAGGGAACTCTTCTTGCGGGGCAGTTAATCTTTACCGCCTCGGGAAGTGAGGCGGATAACCTTGCCGTTTTCGGCACTGCCTATGCAAAGGAGCGCCGCAGAGGCGGTAAGATCGTGACCACCGATTCGGAGCACCCCGGAGTGGAGCGTGCCATGCAGGCTTTGGAAAAGGACGACTTTGAGGTGATCCGCATCTGTACCAAAGGGGGAGAATTGGATTGGGAGAAATACGGACGGGCATTGGAAAAAAAGCCCTTTCTGATCTCGATCATGGCGGTCAACAACGAAACCGGCGCCATGTACGACATCAAGCGTGCATTTTCCCTGGCGAAGGCAAAGAACCCTGACGTGGTGACCCATACCGACGCCGTGCAGGCATACTTGAAATGCCGCTTTTCGCCTGCTGCCCTTAAAGCGGATCTGTGCAGCATCAGCGGACACAAGATCCATGCGCCCAAGGGCGTGGGG
>JAFTMU010000312.1 GCA_017452215.1 Clostridia bacterium | reverse complement strand
CCGAGGACAAGGCAAAGGCTCCCGAGCTGCAGGAATACATCGGTCAGGAGGTCGTTGCAGGCTTGCGTCCCGAGTGTATCCATGATGATGAGATCGGTATTGCAAAGTGCGAGGGTGCTACCCTGAACGTGGACGTTGACGTTACAGAGCTGATGGGTGCAGAGATCTATCTCTACCTCAAGGCAGGCGAGGAGGGCAAGCTCACCGCTCGTGTTTCCTCCAGATCCACCACCCGTGCAGGTGACAACATCAAGATCGGATTCGAGATGGAAAGAATCCACATTTTTGATAAGGATACTGAGCGTTGCATTATTCACTAATCAAATAACAGAAAGACCGTCGGCATGCCGACGGTCTTTTTTTGACATATAAAGATTAGCCGATGGTAGAGAGTGCTCCTTGCGCCTCGAAGCCGAGTGCTACATAGCAGGCGTTGGAGGGTGGATAATCGGCATCGGTGTAAATGGCGGGGATCCGCTGCTCCTTTAAGATCAGGTTGCAGGCTTCGAAGATCAATGCGGAGGCATATCCCATGCGCCTTTTGTCGTCTCTTGTAAAAACCGAGCTGAGGATCCCGTATTTCTCGGAGCGTTGGCAGGAGCAACAGGCAACCTTTTCCCCTTGACTGTCCAACCAAAAGAAAAATTCCTTGTTTGCAATGAAATCCTCGGCTTTTTTTCTGTTGGCGTTGATATCGGAAGAATCAAAGTTGGTATTTTTGTGAAAGAATTGGAGAAATTGAAACGCATCTTCAATATCTTCGGCTCCTGCGACCTTGATTTTGCCCATGACCGCTTGCGTGGGGGCAACGGGGGAATGGCAGTTGTACGCAAGCATTGGTTTGAGGAGAGCGAGGGGGATTCCCTCGTCGTTTGCTCTTTTCAGTATATATTCGGATACGGGACGGTTGGCATTAAAACGAAATCTACGGTCGAGTCCGAAATGGCTTTTGATTTCCAAATAGGCACGTTCCATCTCGTCCTCGGTTGCGTCCTTGGGCAGCCAAACCCAAACGGGATAGGGAAAGGCGGAATAACAGATAATGAGACGGTTCTGATCGGTGACGGTGAGCGTGCATTTTTTCTCCAGAAGGCGGGAGAGGGTAAAAAAACAATTATCGTCCGTGGCGAGAACGTCTTTTTTGACGTTGGGAATGCAGTTTTCAAATTTGATGATTTCCATGGTGGAGTCCTCAATGTTTTTTTCTTAATTATATCACGAAAATGGTGGAAATGCAAGGGGGAGGAGGAATGCACCTGCGGTGATGATATACACGGCTACACCGTGATGATATACCATTGCTTTCGCAATGGATAAACAAAAAAAGTAACTTTTGTCTACCAAAAGTTACTTTTTTGTTTGAGCAGGTGACGGGAATCTGAACCAAAATCCGCCTATGGCGGATTACGTGAAGCCGCCTTTTGTGTGGTAAAGAAGGGAAAGTGTAGGTTACGGCTTAAGCGGGTTCGATGGAATCCGTCCTCTGCCCAAAGAAAAGACCGTCGGATGACGGTCTTTGGCAACTAAAATTAGGTAAACTTTTGCCGTCGGGGACAAAGCAAGGATTCCAAATACACAAACAGCGACATTGGGAGTCGGCACTGCCGACGGACGGGAATCTGAACCAAAATCCGCCTATGGCGGATTACGTGAAGCCGTCTTTTGTGTGGTAAAGAAGGGAAAGTGTAGGTTACGGCTTAAGCGGGTTCGATAGGATCCGTCCTCTGCCAAAAAGAAAAGACCGTCGCATGACGGTCTTTTCTTTTGGAGCAGGTGACGGGAATCGAACCCGCGTATTCGGCTTGGGAAGCGGACACTCTGCCATTGAGTTACACCTGCAATCTTCGATTGCCTATCTATTATAATACAAAATGCGCTCGGTGTCAAGTACCCGAACGCATTTTTTCTGTTTAATTTTCTTGCTATTTTTCGACGGCATCTGTGCTTTTCTTGGCGAAAAACTGCGGCAGCTGGGCGAGAAGAATAGCGGCAAACACCAATGCGCAGCCCCAAAACTCACCGGCAGAAAGGGTGTTTCCGAAGATCAACCATCCGCCAAGTGCGGCAAAGACGCCTTCGAGGCTCATGGACAGGGATGCTACCGCAGGCTCTGCGTACTTTTGACCGTAGATCTGCAAGGTATATGCGATTCCGCTGGACATGATCCCCAGATACAGAATTTGCGGTGTTGCGGCAAGAATATTTGTCCAAACGATCTCCTCAAAGCAGAGGGAAAGGATGCCAGAGAGGATACCGCAGGTGGCGAATTGGAGCATAGAAAGCAGCATTCCGCCAATCGGCTCTCCGTATTTGTCCACCGCCAGGACGTGAAAGCTGAAGCTGATGGCGCAGAGAAAAACCAAAACGTCTCCCACGTAGATGCTGTCGATCCCGCCGGAAAAGCTGAGCAGATAAATACCCACCGTTGCCACTGCCACGGCGATCCATACCGGTAGGTGAATCTTTTGCTTAAAGAAAACCGAAATCAGCGGCACCAAAACCACGTAAAGCGCTGTTAAAAAGCCTGCTCTTGCTTCGCTTGCCGCCTCGGGTGGGTAGAGCGCAAGTCCGAATTGCTGAAAATTGACGCTGACTGCTAACAGTGCACCGCAAAGAATGCCGCCAAAGATCATTTGCTTTTGCTTTGGGCGTTCTTTTGGAAAGATCGGCGTTCCCGTTTTGCATCTTTTAAAGAACAGAAGCAGTAGCAGAAAGAGCGCACCGATGAAGGAGCGAAGGCTGTTGAAGATGAAGGGCGGGACAGAATCTGCTGCCTGTGACTGTGCAACGAATGCCAAGCCCCAGATCAGCGCTGTAAGGGAGAGAATGGCGCTGCCCTTGACGTTATTGTGTAGTTTCATGGAAGGTGATCCTTTTTTATGGTGATGTCCCTTATTATAGCACAAAAGATTCTTATTTTCAAGAGTTTTTAAATATTGTGAACTTTTATCTCTTTTTAAAATGCAGGTGTTGCAAAAAGAGGGAAAAAGTGATATAATTAGATGAATAAATAGGAAAGGGGAGGTCCTGTGTCACAGCTAACGAAAAAAGCAATCGTTGAAGTTACCATGCAGCTTGCAGAGCAAAAGCCGTTGAATAAGATCACTGTGCGGGACATTGTGGAAGCCTGCGGGATCACCAGAAACACCTTTTACTATTATTTTCACGATATTTATGAGGTGTTGGAGGAAGCCATTGATTCGGGCTTTACCAAGCTACGTGAAACCTGGGACGATGATTATGAAAAAGCGTTGTTCTCTCTGTTGGATTTTTGTCTGGAATACAAAAAGCTATGGAGCAGTCTCTACCGTTCGGTCGGCTATGAGGGGATTGCGTCTTACATCAAAAAGCAGCTGCGCACGTCACTGATGGAGCGTTTGGAGCAGGAGGCTGACGGATACCACGTTTCCAAGGAGGATATGCACGTGATCTGCGTTTTCTATGAGGAGGCGCTGGTTGGGATCATGATGCGATGGATCAAGGACGATAAAGCGGCGCACAACGAGGAGGAAATGAGAAAAATGATTCTTCGGGCGCAGAAGATCTTTGCGGGTGCGATGGAACTTAATTTGAAAAATTCCTCCGGGGAGACTGTCGAAAAATAACGGATTTTATGTTACAAATTTGCCCGAATGCCCAAAAAACGGACACGTGAGGCAAAATGTATGTGGAAATTTCGTTCTTTACGAGGTACAATTAGGCTGATACTGAGTGATCAGCAGAAAGGAGAAGAGATATGAAAAGGCATATCAATGCGAAAACCAGCGAAAATATCGTGAAAAGTGCCAAGATCATGCATTTGTGCTCTGCCGTGGTTTTTTTGATCGCAGGACTTTTGCTTGCTTTGGTTCCCCATTTTGATGATTCCGATTTCTTTGGGAAAACTGTCGTGGGAATTGCCAGCATTATCATTGGTCTGACGGGGATCTACGGTTATTTTTCAAACGATATGTATCGCTTGGCCTTTCAATCGGATTTTGCTTTAGGAATTTTCAATGTCATTCTGGGCGTTTTGCTGATCATCAACCCGGTACAGCTCTCGGTGCTTTTACCCACCGCAATTTCTGTTTTGACTCTTTTGGACGGCGGAAATAAGGCGCAGATCGCCATTGAAGGTCAGCGCTTTGGTATCAAAAAATGGTATTTGGTGCTTTTGTCTGCCGTTGTTGAGGGTATAGCAGGTATCGTTTTGATCCTGTTGGCATATCATGCCATGGACGTGCGTGTTTGGATGGGTGTTGCAATGGGCGTGGTTGGTGTTACAAACTTTTGGACAACGATGTACACCGTCCGTATCCGGGAAAATCATCAAATTTTTACGGATAAGTGAGGAAAACGCACCATGAGAAAGATTCAAGTGATTACCGACTCCTGCTCGGATCTGAGTCAAGAGCTGCTGGATTCCTACGGTATTGACTATTGCCGTATGAACACGGTCTACAAGGACCGAGAGACCCCTGCGTCTCTGTTGTGGGAGTACTATACTCCACGGGAGCTTTACGATATTATGCGTGGGGGAGACCGTATTTTGACCACGCAGGTTCCTCCCGAGGAGTTCAACCGTGTATTCACCGTGTATCTGGAACAGGGATACGATATCATTTACGTCGGTTGTTCCACAAAGCAATCGGGCTCCGTGAATACGGCGCAGTTGATTGCAAAAAAGATATTGCCCAATTATCCCGAGGCAAGGATCGTTTGTATTGATTCCCTCAATGCCAGCATGGGCGAGGGAATGCTTGCCATTCGTGCCGCCGAGCTGGTCAGGGAGGGCAAGGCGATTAATGAAATTGCCGACATCATTACAGATCTGCGCAACAGAGTGCACCAATACGTGACCGTTCACTCCTTGGACGCCTTGCGCCGTGCAGGCAGAGTGAAGGGAAGCGCTGCGTTTTTTGGAAATCTGATGGGCGTCAAGCCGATCCTGATCTCCGATGCGGATGGGGTACAGACTCCCATCAAAAAGGTAAAGGGACGGATGAACTCCTTTGCCGAGCTGGTCAATCAGATCAAGGAAACGGTGGTTGATCCTGAAAATCAAACCGTTTATCTGGCGCATGCGGATTGCTCGGAGGAGGAGATCGATGCGCTCAAGGGAATGATCCGGGAAAAGATCCCTTGCCGTGACATCGTTTGTGTTTACATTGGTCCCATTATCGGTGCCAGCATTGGTCCCGATGCCGTTGGCCTTTGGTGCTACGGCGATGAGATCACCTACCGTGTTGGAGAGGCAAAATAATGACACATACGAGAATTGACGGAAAAGTATATGCTGAAATGATCTTGGCAGGGACGGCAAATCTGAGCCGCCATGCCCAGGAGATCAATGATCTGAACGTGTTTCCCATTCCCGATGGGGACACGGGCGAAAATATGATGCTGACCATGCAGGGAGGGGCACATGCGGCAAAGGACGCAAGCGCCGATCTTTCTGCGATGGCGGACAAGATCGCCGGCGGAATGCTCTTGGGAGCAAGAGGAAACTCGGGCGTGATCCTGTCCCAATTCTTTGCAGGGATCGCCGAGGGCTTTCACACGTATTCGGACGCTGACGTTGCCGCCATTGAAAAGGCGGTTGCCTGCGGTGTGGGCTGTGCTTACGAGGCCGTGGTCACCCCGACGGAGGGAACGATCCTGACCGTTGCCAAGGATGCGGGAATTTATGCGGGAAATGCCGGTTGCGAGACCGTTGAGGACTATTTTTGCGCCTTTATTGAGGAAGCAAAGAGATCCCTTGCCAGAACGCCCGAGCTGCTTCCTGTCTTGAAGGAGGCGGGTGTGGTGGATTCCGGTGGAGCCGGATTGATCTGCATTATGGAGGGGATGTATGCCTGCCTTTGCGGCAGAGCTCCCAAGGAGGAAGATACTCCTGTTCCCATGACCGTACATACGGTGAATCCCGATCTGTTCGCCGCAGACAGTGTTTTGGAATTTGGCTACTGCACGGAATTGCTGTTGCGTCTGCAATACGCAAAATGCGACGTGGAGCAATTTGATATTGATGCTCTGACCGAATTTTTGCAGAGCGTGGGAGATTCGGTGGTTGCCGTAAAAAATGATAGCATCGTCAAGCTGCACGTGCACACGATGACTCCTTATCGGGTTTTGGAGCATTGCCAACGGTTTGGAGAGTTTTTGACCGTGAAGATCGAAAACATGATGCTGCAACACAATGAGACCGTGGCAAATGAGGCTGCCGCTCCCGTGATGTCGGAGGCGGTTGGGGAAGCAAAGCGGTTTGGTCTTGTCACCGTGGCAACGGGAGAGGGAATCAAGCAATCCTTCTTGGAGATGGGGGCGGATGAGGTCATTCACGGCGGTCAGACCATGAATCCCGACGTGGAGGATTTTTTGAAAGCCTTTGACAGGGTCAATGCAGAAACGATATTTGTCCTTCCGAACAACGGAAATATCCTTCTTGCCGCAAAGCAGGCGGCGGGACTCTATAAAAAAAGTGACGTCCGTGTGATCCCCAGCCGCTCCATCGGACAGGGTTATGCGGCTCTTTCGATGCTGGATTACGACAGCGGCGAAGCTGATCTGATCGAGAGCGGGATGAAGGAATCCATGGAGGGCGTTCTGACTGCGGAGATCTCGAGAAGCATTCGGGAGGCATCCATTGGCGGGTTGGACATCCATAAGGACGATTACATAGGCATTATGGGAAAAGAGATCCTTGCAAGTGACGGGGAAAGAGAAGCCGTTGCGTGCAAAACCGTTGATCACTTACAGGTGGATCAACACTCGGTGATTCTGATCATTCGAGGGAAGGATGCTACAAAAGAGGAATCTGCCCGTGTTGCCTCGTATATAAAACAGAAATATCCGCTTGCAGAGATTTGCGAATCGGAGGGCGGACAGGACATCTATGAT
>JAFTMU010000311.1 GCA_017452215.1 Clostridia bacterium | reverse complement strand
GTTCATTTCAGTATCGATCACTCCCGGCTCCACACAATTGACTGAGATGGAGGAGGGGCCCCGCTCCTTGGCAAGCGCCATCGTCATGCCTCTGAGCGCCGCCTTTGCCGCCGAATAGTGCACCTCACAGGATGCCCCTATTTTTCCCCACATAGAGCCGATATTGATCACCCGTCCGAACCGTTGTGCGATCATTCCCTTGACCGCCGAACGTGTCACGTAAAACGCCGAGGACAGGTTGGTGTAGATCATGCGTCGCCAATCCCCGTCGCTGATCTGGTCAAACAGCTTGATCTGTGCCACGCCTGCGTTATTCACCAAAACGTCCAAGCCCCCAAGCGTCTTTTGGGCTTGCAGCACTGCCTGTTGCGCTTCTTCGGGATCGGAAAGATCGGCACGGATCGCAAAAGCTCCCGTTTTCAAGGACAGGCGCTCCGCAGCCTCTACTCGCTCCCGATAGATAAAGGCAACCGTATCCCCTCTTTTCACAAACGCACGCACGCAGGCTTCACCTATGCCTCTCGAGCCGCCCGTCACCAAAACCTTCATGTCTTTTCTCCTTTATTTTTCTATCCGAATAAACTCTTTTCCGTCACATTCAAAAACGATCTCACCAAAAAGATCGGTGCGCAAAACGGTAGCTCCCGCCGCCTCCAAGCGCAACACCACCTCGCCGTGAGGATGCCCGTAGCTGTTATCTGCACCGCAGGAGATCACTGCCCACTGAGGTGTCATTGCCTGCAAGAACACCGGACTTGTTGACGTAGAGGAGCCGTGATGCCCCACCTTATACAGAGAGCAATCCAATTGTGAGGAGGAATAGGTCTTGACAAGCCACTGCTCTACCTTTACTCCCGCATCTCCCGAGAACATCGCTACCGCTTCCCCATGTGTCAGGCGCAGAACGATGCTTTGATCGTTGGATGCAACGTTTGCAGTCACTGCGGGGGACATCACCCATAAAACCGTTTCGCCAAATATGACTCTTTCCCCCGCCGTTACCGTCTGTACGTCGGTGCCCCGACTTTGAGCGACCCGAAACAAAAGCTCCAAGCCCTCGTTTTCCTCATCCGATGGGGGAAGCCAGACCGTTTTTGTAAAAAACCGCTCCAAAACACCGTCCGCTCCGCCGATGTGGTCTCCGTCGGGATGAGTAAAGATCGCCAATGCGATCTCCTTGACGCCGATTTCCTCAAGACGCATGCACAGGGTGCTTTGGGATTCCTCGGTGCCGCTGTCGATCAGCACGTCACCCTCCTCGGTGCGGATCAAGATAGCGTCTCCCTGCCCCACGTCCAAAAAATGAATGCGCAGAGCATCCGCCCCGTCCTCACAGGGAAAGCAGGCGCAAGCACACAATAAAACGCACAAAAGCAACGAAAAGAGCCGAACCAAAGTATTGCGTGCCACTCCGCTCACCTCCATATCAGCCTTATTATAACAGATTCTCCGTCTTTTTACAAGACTTTAAAAGATAAAAATAAGACCCGCCCCTGTGGGCGGATCTTATTTTTAGATAAGGACGATCAGATCTGTTCCTTAACCTTGGAAGCCTTACCGACTCGGTCACGCAGATAGTACAGCTTTGCACGTCTGACCTTACCAACTCGAATAATGTCAACCTTTTCAACGTGGGGAGAATGGATGGGGAAGGTCTTCTCAACGCCTACGCCGTAGGAAACACGTCTTACGGTGAAGGTCTCGGAGATGCCGCCGCCGTGCTTGGCGATAACGGTGCCCTCGAACATCTGGATTCTCTCACGGTTACCCTCTTTGATCTTGTTGTGAACACGGACGGTGTCACCGATGCGGATCACGGGAACCTCTTGCTTCAATTGCTCGTTTGTAAAAGCCTCAATCAAATTTATTTTTGAGCCCTCCTAAAATACCGGACGTTCATGCGAGCATGCAGCGGACCATCCTAAAATTCTTGCGCTGTGCGCAACGTGAACTATTATACCACAGAAAAATGACTTTTGCAAGTGTTTTTTTGAATTTTTTTCATTTTTTTGAAAAAAGTTTCTTCCAATAAATATTACCCTGCCGTGTTATCTGACTCTTTCTCCAAGAGGCGTATCCTGATCCAAGAATACCACACGCACGGTCTCCTCGCCCGACGCCAGAATCATGCCGTTGGATTCGATGCCGCAAAGGGTTGCGGGACGCAGGTTAGCTACGATGATGACCTTCTTGCCGATCAGCGCCTCGGGCTCATACCACTTGGCAATTCCCGAGACTACCTGTCTCTCCTCATACCCAAGATCCACCTGCAAGCGCAGCAGCTTTTTCGCCTTGGGAACTCGCTCGGCGGAAAGGATCTTGGCGGTGCGCAGCTCCACGTTCATAAAGTCCTCAATGCCAATGAGCGCACACCCCTCGGGCTTCTCGGGTCTTGCCTCTGCCTTTTGTGCAGCGGCAATCATTGCCTGACGCTCTGCCTCAAACTCGGCAAGCTTCTTTTCCTCGTCCACACGGGCAAACAGCACCTTGGAATCATTCACCGTCTCCCCTGCTACCATGCCGCCAAAGCTTGCAAGAGAAGCAAAATCACGGCGGTCGGTGTTCAATTCATTCAGGATCTCCTCTGCCGTTGCGGGAATAAAGGGCATCAGCATCACGGCGCCTTGACGGATCGTCTCCATCAGGTTGTACATCACGGTGCCAAGACGCTCTCTGTTTGCCTCGTCCTTTGCAAGAGTCCAAGGCGTGGTCTCGTCGATATATTTGTTGGCTCTGCCAAACAATTCAAACAATCCCTCCAAGGCATCGGCAATGTGATAATCGTCCATAGACGTGCAAAGATTTGCATACGCCTTGGCGCACGCCTCCTTCAACTCCTCATCCAGAGCCTCGGGGGCTGTGGGAGCAGGCACGGTCTTGCCAAAATACTTCTTTTCCATATCCAGCGTCCGTTTTACAAGGTTGCCGAGATTGTTGACAAGATCCATGTTGTATCTCTTGATCACCGACTCGTAGGTAATCGATCCGTCAGAGGCAAAGGGCATCTCGGAGAGCGCATAGTAACGCACACCGTCCACGCCAAAGTGCTCTGCCAGCTTATCGGCGTAGATCACGTTGCCCTTGGATTTGGACATCTTGTCCATTCCGAAATTGAACCACGGGTGACCAAAGACCTTCTTGGGGAGCGGCAGCTCCAGAGCCATGAGGAAGATGGGCCAATAGATGGTGTGGAAGCGAAGGATATCCTTGCCGATGATGTGCACGTCGGCAGGCCAATACTTTTTAAAATGCTCGCTCTGCTCCGCAAAGCTCTTGTCGGGGTCGTAGCCGAGAGCGGTGATATAATTAGTCAAGGCGTCCAGCCATACGTACACCACGTGCTTATCGTCAAAGTCCACGGGAATGCCCCACTTAAAGGAGGTACGGGAAACGCACAGATCCTGCAAGCCTGCCTTGAGGAAGTTGTTGACCATCTCCTTTTTGCGAAGCTCGGGCTGAATGAAATCGGGATGCTCGTCGATATGCTTCATCAAGCGGTCGGCATACTTGCTCATCTTGAAGAAGTATGCCTCCTCCTCCGCCTTGGTGAGGTCTCTGCCGCAGTCGGGACACTTGCCGCCCTCTGCCTGCGTAGCGGTAAAGAAGGATTCGCAAGGGGTGCAATACCAG
>JAFTMU010000310.1 GCA_017452215.1 Clostridia bacterium | reverse complement strand
GGGGACGGTAGGAATTTCAACATCTGCGTTGTCAAACAAGATAAAGGGATAGGCGGGACCCATGCGGCAGGGGCCATACTGATCGTGGTTGGTCGGGATCATGTGTCCGATCGCATTGCTCCACAGCTTCATCGCGTGACAAACCTCGTCAACGTACTCCGGCGCAAAATCACGTGCGACGATTTGTTTGAGCGTTTTTTCCAAGTCAACCTTCGGATAGTGGAATGCCCACTTTGCAAGATCGGATATAAACGACGGACAAAATCCGAAATGATGGCTATCCATCGTTCCGCAAAGTCCAAGCTCTTCGTGCGCTTTGATCATTCCTTCATAGCGCTCTATCCATTTATAAGGTGCCGGTTCATAAGGAACTACGCCAACGTCCCACGTCAATCCACCCGTGTTCGTCATGGAATAGAACCGCAGTCCGTTTTCCTTGGCGAATTCGCCCTCGCTGGTAAAGTAATAGCCGGGACCGGAGAAGTAGAGATTGTAATCCGCCAAGCGCAACGAAAAGCCGTCACGTTCGAGCGTCGTTCCCATCTCAAAGGTTGCCTGTAAGGTGATATCCTTGGGCAGGGAGTCGATCAATGCTTTACGAGCCTTTGCATCTGCCCGACACCAGTTATACGACCAAAATACGATATCGCAATCGGGTTGTCTTTTGCGGATGATCTTTCTGATCATCTCCATCAGATCCTTATAATCATAGCAGGGATACCATCCGGGGTGCGGCTTGTCGTTATCAACAAGCGGTTTCCCGTCCTTGCCGATGTTATCAAGACGACGGATGCCCTTTGAATGCGTGTCCTTGGAGGGGAACTCGCAGGATTCCCCGACAAAAACAATTCCCTTAAATCCGGGGCATCTGTCAAAGAATGTTCCGTAAAGATTTTCGTAAAACGCCTCGGCATCCTCATCGTCGGGATGCTTTTTGTTTGCAAGATAACTGTAGGCATATACATCGATGCCGTATTGCGAAGCCCTGCAGCACAGATCGTTAAAATCATGATACCCGTGCGGCGTGATATCAACGTCAGTCACAAACACGAGGATCGAGGAAATGCCCGCATGCGCAATATTCAGAAGGTGCTCCGTGGGATACATATCAAGCCCGTACCCCGAATGCACCATTCTCGGATTGAAAAGGGAGGTTCTGACAGAATCGCACACCTCGGCGAACGGTCCCTCGCAAAGATTCATGACATCCTCAAGAAAATATCCCGCCTGCGCCGCCATTCTGTCGCTCGTACCGCAAAGAACGATTTCGTCCTTCGTAACCGCAAAACGGTACGAATGCTCTTTGATTGTGGGATCAACACCGTATGCAATTCGCAGCTGTGCGCCATTCCACTCGCTCTCGCGTATCACCTTGAGCGATATTCCCATCGAAACGAAGAAATAATCCTCAAGATCTCTCGCGGCATTACAAAGTACGGCGGTCGATGCATCGGGAAGCGTGATGCACCAATCCGATGTGACCTCGATGTAACCGTCGGGACATTTTTTCGAGTAGTCACGTCTGTCATCACGGTGTACGATCGAAAAGCGCTTTCTGAACTCGTAATTGATCTCTTTCATGAGTGTAAATCTCCTTGTTTGGTTATGCCATGGTCTCCAGCATTTTGTGCGTGACCTCATATTTGCAGGGCAGACCTTGGCAGTAATTGCGGAATTCCTCTAACATATATTCAGCCATGCGATATTTCTCAAAGCCGCAGCTTCCTGCAATATGCGGGGTGAGAATGCAGTTTTCCAGATCATAAAAGGGGCTGTTCTCGACGGGCGGCTCCGGGAAGGTCACATCCAGAACGGCAACGAGATCCGAACGCTCCCGAAGAACGGCGATCAGATCCTCCTCTACCACCTGCGCGCCTCTGCCCGTATTCAAAAAGGTGGCATAGGGACGCATTGCTGCAAAGTGCGTACGGTTGAGCATTCCTTGCGTTTGTGCATTGTTGGCAAGATGGTTGGAAATGACATGACAGGTAGAGAAAAGCTCCAAAAGGGGAACCTTTTTGACAT
>JAFTMU010000309.1 GCA_017452215.1 Clostridia bacterium | reverse complement strand
CAAAACCTCATTCAAGTGCGGACAAATATTTCCTTTCCACTATTGCTTTTTTCGGGTCTTTGATGTATAATAATGGTAACACATTGTATTGGAGGATATTGCATGAAAAAATTTCTCTCTTTGTTGTTAGTGCTTATTTGGGCTATTTCTTTATCGGCATGCGGTGATTTAGCAAATCCACCGATCAACAATGAATCCATCTCCGATACCACAGATGGTGAAAAGCCAACCACCGACAATGAAGCCACCTCCGATACGACAGATGATGAAAATCCGCCAATTGAGCCGAATCCCGTATCGGATTTTGAATATGAAATCAATTCGATTCAAACGGGCATCTGGATCAAAAAATACGTAGGCTCTTCTGAACATGTGGTAATCCCTTCGCACATCGAAAACTTGCCGGTAGTATCCTTAAGAGGGGTGCCCGATGAAAACTACCCATCCTCAGTGGATGAAGGCGTGTTTGAAGGGAGCAATGTTAAAACGGTTATTATCCCTGAAACAGTACTTGTTATTGGATTTACGTGTTTTCATGATTGTCAAAGCTTGACATCTGTTACATTTACTGCAAATTCAGCACTTGCTTTCGTTAAGGGGAGAGCCTTTCAAAATTGCACCGCACTTGAACAAATTGATTTTTCTTCAACGAAACTCCAAGAGATCGAGTTGTTTGCATTTAACGGATGTACAAAATTAAAGGAAATTACGTTCTCAAGCACATTAGAAAAGATTGGTGAAAAAGCATTTTATGAGTGCCCGTCGTTGTTGGAGGTTGATTTTCCTGACAGCTTAATAGAGGTCGAGGGCGGGGCTTTCGCATATTGTACTTCCATAGAGAAGGTTTGGGTCCCCGCAAGGATGAATTTAATAGCCTTGGAGGAAGCAATTTTTTACGGCGTCCCCAATCTTAAAACAATTGAGTTTAAAGAAGGGCGAGAATCCATCATGGGTTACGGATTGTTTAACACCAATGTAAATATTGAAATGATTATTCCGGCAAGCGTAAAAAAATTGTCTCCTCTGCCATTCTTCTTTAATCCTCCTTCGATTGTAACAATTACTTTTTTGGGAAATGCTCCCGAAATTGTTGAAGATAAAGATGTATCTTGGCTGGAGAATGCAATTATCTACTATGATCCGGAAACCGTCGGCTGGGAAACGTTTGCCTGGAAAGACAAATGTGAAGTGAAACCAATACCTCAAAAATAAAAAAACAGTCGGTACCTCCCCTTGCAGGGAAGTACCGACCTTTTTGGTTATTGTTATATCAGGGCGATATTGTGAACTTGTTAATCCAAAATATTGGAAAGATCAGAAACAGGAACAAGATTTCCGTCGGCAACCTTTAAATACACATCGTAAGCGCTATCATTCGAGCATTGGGTAAATACTTCTTTATAGAAGTGCGGTCCGTTTCTTGCGAATCAGCGTATTACCGCACCTGCTCGTCGTACACATACTCATACGTACCGTCCACGGTGTCAATCACCCTGGTGATGCGCTCCTCGGCGTCGTATTCGTACTCGATGATTCTGCCGTCGGCGAACT
>JAFTMU010000308.1 GCA_017452215.1 Clostridia bacterium | reverse complement strand
GAACGGAAAAATTAGGATTTTTCTTGACAAGCAATCAAAAAACGAGTATAATAGGTATCAATCAATAAAGGATGTGCTCGGATCTCTCCGAGCCAAGGTAAATGATATGAAAAATATTGAGAGAAATCTCACCATGCTGTGTGATTATTACGAGCTTACCATGAGCAACGGATATTTCCAAGCGGGAATGAAGGACAAAATCGTCTACTTTGACGTTTTTTACCGTGACAATACCGACAACGGCGGTTATGCCATTGCAGCAGGATTGGAGCAGGTGGTCAACTATATCAACGATCTGCATTTTGACGACGAGGACATTGCATTTTTACGGACCAAAAACTGTTTTTCCGAAGAGTTTTTGAGCTTTTTGAGAAGCTTCCGCTTCACGGGTGATATTTGGGCCATCCCGGAAGGAACCGTCGTATTCCCCGGTGAACCGTTGATGACCGTCCGTGCCCCCGTGATTGAAGCACAGTTTATTGAAACCTATATTTTAATGATGATCAATCATCAATCTCTCATTGCCACCAAGGCATCCCGCATTACCAGAGCGGCCAAGGGACGGGCGGTAAGCGAGTTCGGTTCTCGCCGTGCGCAAGGTTCGGATGCCGCCATTCTCGGTGCCAGAGCGGCTTATATCGGCGGCGTAAATGCCACCGCCTGCACCATTGCAGACGAGGCCTATGGCGTTCCCGCAGGCGGAACCATGGCACACTCCTGGGTGCAAATGTTTGACAGTGAGTATGATGCCTTCCGCACCTACTGCGAGATCTATCCCAACAATGCAACGCTGTTGATTGACACCTACAACGTATTGGAAAGCGGTGTTCCCAATGCCATCCGTGCTTTCCGTGAGGTTTTGGTACCTCAAGGGATTACCGCCTGCGCTGTTCGTCTGGACTCGGGTGACATCACCTATTTGACCAAAAAGATCCGCAAAATGCTGGACGAAGCAGGATTTCCACAGTGTAAGATCATTGTGTCCAACTCCTTGGATGAATATATCATCCGAGAGCTGATCCGCCAAGGTGCCGAGGTGGACGGCTTCGGCGTGGGTGAGCGTTTGATCACCGCCAAGAGCGATCCTGTCTTTGGCGGCGTTTACAAGGTATGTGCCATTGAGCAGAAGGACGGAACCATTCTGCCAAAGATCAAGATCAGCGAAAACGTTGGCAAGATCACGACCCCCCATTTCAAAAAGGTGTACCGTCTCCGTGACCGGGAAACGGGCAAGGCTGAGGCTGACCTGTTGTGTGTATACGACGAAGTGGTGGATGACAGCCACCCCATTGAAATCTTTGACCCCGTGAATACGTGGAAGCGGAAGACCTTGGAGAGCTTTACGGCAACCGAGCTTCAGGTTCCTGTATTCCAAAATGGAAAACAGGTTTATTCCCTGCCTGCATTGAACGAGATCCGTACCCGCTGTGCTCAAGAGATTGAAGGAATGTGGGATGAGGTTCGCCGTTTCACCAACCCGCACAACTACTACGTGGATCTTTCGGAAAAGCTGTGGCAGATCAAACACGATATGATCTCCTCCTACCGAAACGCAAAGCGGGCAAAATAATGCGATTCGATATACAAAAGGCAGTTCTTTTGAACTGCCTT
>JAFTMU010000307.1 GCA_017452215.1 Clostridia bacterium | reverse complement strand
TGGCGGATCAGCTCACCGTCAAAAGAATAAACGAAGCCCTCGGGTGCCTCAATCTCGATTTTTTTGCCACGGCGGTATTCAATGTATTTTGCAAATTGGGGATCCTCCAAATGGGTTCCCTCGGTATATCCCTTGATCAGCTTCATAAAGGTGATGTGGGACACCGGCTTGACCAAGCATACCTCCAAAAGGCCGTCGTTATCCAAGGAACGGGGAGCGCAACGGAAGGCGCCTCCCACGTATTGTCCGTTGGCGATGGTGCAAAGAAGAATCACGCCCTCGGGATTGAGTAATTCGCCGTCTACGGTAACACGGCATTTGTTTTTCATTGCCTTAAAGAGCCCCACCACAACGCCCGTGGTATAGGCGTTCTTGCCTCCGATGAGCTTTTTGCGGCGCACGTTCATCATGGTCTGTGCCACGGAGGAATCAAAGCCGAAGTGGGTGGCGTTGATAGCGTATTTGTTTCCGACACGCATCAGGTCAATGTATTCTTCCTTTGCCGAAAGCAGCTCGGGAAGATTCCAGAACACCTTTTTCCCGCCGTAGTATTTGACAAAATCGTTCCCCGATCCACAGGGATAGCAGCTCATGGAAGCATGGGCAAAGCCTACGACACCGTTGACCACCTCGTTGAGCGTCCCGTCACCGCCGCAGGCATAAAAGCGAACGGGCTCCTTGTGCGTTTGACAGTAATTGCGAATGTAGGCGGTGGCGTCTCCCGGCGCTTGGGTCTGATAGAGCTCGTAATCCACCTTGACTGCTTGCGCATCGAGAATACGGCTGATATTTTCAAAGGAATTGTCCTTTCCCGCTGCGGGATTGATAATGAAAATATGCTTCATGTCGCTCTCCTTTTTTGTTTTCTGTTATTAGGATTGGTTGGCAGTGCGAAAATATTTGAGAAAATATTTGCTTTAAATGTATTTTTTATATGCCGAAAAAGCCGACGGAATCGCATAGTCCCGATGCAAAACGTCATTGGGGATCAGGAGCAGCTCCTCTTTTCCACGGACGCCGTCAAACTCGGGGGTGATGCGGACCTCATAAGCGATCATATGCCACTCCACGTGAGTAAAGACGTGCTTTGCATCGTCAATTCGCAAAATGCGCAAGGGCGCAAGACCGAGTGAGCGCACGTAATCAAGGGCGTCCTGCTCCCCCAAATGTCCCTCGGTATTGGGCAGCTCGAATAAGGACGCCAAAAGTCCCTTTGGAGGGCGGCGGCGGAGTACCGTAATGCTTTCCTCACGAATGAGAAAAACCGTCTTTTTTTCGACACGTCTGGGCTTTTTTGCCCCACGCACGGGAAGCTCACCTGTCAGTGAATTGCGTCTGGCAAGGCAGGCGGCGGCAAGGGGGCATTCGGCGCACCTTGCTTCCCCGTTCGGCCCGCAGACCGTGGCGCCCAGCTCGATCATAGCTTGGGTAAAATCTCCCGCTTCACAGGGGACGTGAGGGGCAAGATCCTTGCGAAACGCCCTTTTCGTTGCCTCCTCGGCGATATCGGCGTGCGAGGCGCACAGCCTTGCAAGAACTCGCAAAACGTTGCCGTCCACCGCAGGCACCCGCTCCGAAAAGGCAATGGAAGCAATGGCGCCCGCCGTATATTCTCCCACCCCCGTAAGGGTGAGTAGCTTTTCGTAT
>JAFTMU010000306.1 GCA_017452215.1 Clostridia bacterium | reverse complement strand
TCAACCCATTCTGCCCACGTCATCCCCTCTTCAAAGGTTATGACGTGCGCCGGATCACCCTCCAAATCGGCTTCACTCTCCGCATACGAATAGAGCTTTGCCGTCAGGATCGCAGCGGTCTGACTCTCGGTCTCACGTTCCGACCCTTCCGAATCGGCCGTCGCTGTGGTAACGGCAGGCTTCTCTTCGGTTTCCTTGGCTTCATCCAAACGGTTGCGCACCGAGACCAGAGCGGGGAGCAGCAGGGTCAACATCAAAACGATGGCTCCGATCACGATCCAAAACTTCATGCCCTTACTCATGCCGCCACCTCCGTAGTTCCGTTCTCGGTTCTCAAATAGAGATACACCTGCACGTTTTCCCGAACGAGCTCACGGAGCGTCACGA
The DNA here is from genome assembly GCA_017452215.1 of Clostridia bacterium. Lineage (GTDB taxonomy): Bacteria > Bacillota > Clostridia > Oscillospirales > CAG-272 > UMGS1865. The sequence continues at coordinate 1,388 of JAFTMU010000306.1, read as the reverse complement.
GAGTCTCACTCTCCAGCTCGTTGGTACTTTCCCAAAAAGAAAACCAAAACTGGCCGTTCTCATCGGTCGTAAAGAAGGTGGTGGTGTCCTCCATAACGGTGTAAAACTCCTCCAAATCGGTGGTGTTCACGTAGTTAAAGATCGTTCCCAGCTCATCCGCCTCCGCCGAAAACCGATACCGCATGACGTATTCACCGTCGTCATCCACAGCCGGGTTCAGATAGTCATTTTCAAAAATGGAGGTATCGCAGAACCACCGCACGTAGTAGGTGGTATTGGGAGCCAGCTCCTGAAAACCTGCCACGTAGCTGACCTTCCCCAAGGTAGGATTGGGCATATAGCCCATCTTAAAGTTTGCCGAATCGTGGGAATAGACGCAGGCAAAGCCGTCTCCGTCCTCATCCCCTGTCTCGATCGGCTCGGCTGTGGTGACCTCTTTTCGGAACAGACCAACGGAATCCAACCACGTGGTCAGCTTTTCCGAAAAGGACGTGTCCGCAGAAGCCGTCAAGGGAACACACAGAGCGACTACCAGTAACACGCAGACCGCTCCAATGATAACATGTTTGAGTTTCATAGATTACTCCTTTCTTTTTTTCTTTTCTTCCGCAGCCCGTTCTGCCCGTTGATCTGCCCGTTCTGCCCGTTGATCTGCATGATCGGCTCGCTCATCCGCACGATTGGCTCGCTTGTTTTCATCGTCACGCCTTGCTTGCTCCCGTCGGCTGTCCGATCGGGAAACACCAAAGCTGACCACAGAGCCGATTGAGCGGCCGAGACCCGAAACAACGTCGATCAAGCCGTTCAGAAGCGTACCGAAGAACCTGACTACCGAGCCGAGGATGGCCCCGATGGGCACCCCTGCCTTGGCCAAGACCACCAGCAAGAGACAGAACAGAACAACCCCTGCCACTGCCATGAGCAGGATCACCCAGGGCGAAAGATCGGTGTTCGGAAGATCTCCGACCTCATTGCCACCAAAATCGTTGCCGGTGGGCGGGGTCAACGTACCCACCACGTTGACGGGGGTTGCCGCAACGGGAAGCACCGCCTTGGCACCGTATTCGTTGACCCAGTCGGTGGTCAGCACGTCGAAGTCCAAAAAGACCGTCTTCTCAAAATAATAATTGTGACCGCCTTTTTTGTAGGCCAAAGACAGAACACCGCCCCCGACGGCAAAAGCATAAGAGCAATCATACAAAGCCGCCGTGCCGCAATAGGAATCTCGCACCGCAAAGCGGAGAAGATAGACTGTCTCACCCTTTATAAATGCATCATTGACCACCGAGCGGAGCTTGGCCACGTCGCCCTCACCCACAAACAGCTTTTTGGCAATGGCTGCCTCGGTATAGGTGTTTGACACGTCAGACAAACCCACGGTGCAGATC
>JAFTMU010000039.1 GCA_017452215.1 Clostridia bacterium | reverse complement strand
TCACATTGGATGGAATCACGCCCATTTTCTTCAACAATTCAGGGGTTACGCAATCCCCTGCGGAAAAATGTCGGGCCAGTACATCCACGTTGAGCTCATAGCGCCGTTCCTCCTCTTCACGGTCGGTTTCTTCCAAGGCGGCATCTCCTGCTTGGGGGAGATCCAGGTCCTCGGGCGGACGACCCTCCCGAGCGGTGGACAAAAGCTCATCGTTCAAGGTTTCCTCCTCGGCCAAAGCGATGTTGGCCGCTGCCGAGACCCGAAGCGCCTCGGTGTCGGTGACCATTTCCGTGCTGTCTCGCATCATAAATTCATCAGCCCGTCTTGGCGGGAGCGCCGCTGTGTGGCGGTTGGGCAGAGCATGCCGTTCTTTTTTGCCGCTGTGAGCGGCCTTTTGTTTTTCGATTGCGTTCTGCTTGTTTCTCTTCTCTCGTTCGGCTTCCTGACGGATCAACACCGCAATGGCGGCACCCAACAGCAGAGCCGCTCCCGACAGCACGATCAGTAGGCTTCCGCCGTGCTCGGGCTTGATCTGCAAAAGCTTGGGATAAGAGAAAAGAGAGAACGGAACGACGGCAGCAAAGGGAAGCAGAGGCGGCTCTCCATCTGCCTCGGTATCATCTTCATTTTTTCTGCGACGGTAGCGGCGATATAAGAGCCATGACACCGCAATGAGCTCGCAGAGAATCAGCAGACTTACCAGTAGGATGGCGGGCAGTAAATTCAGGTCGGATTCGGCTACCAAATAAAAATCGGAGAAATGTGTGGTCTCAAAGATCAACTGATCTCCCTCTCTGGTGCAAGGGAGAAACTCGGCAGAGCCGCCTGCTCCGAAGCATACCACACCCAATAAGGTCTCCTGCTCAAAGCCATTCGGAAGCAGAATGGTCACACGGTAGGGCAGAGAGGCGGAGGGGAGATCGGTGCGAATGTCCAAAGCAAGCAACAGTTCCCCCTTTCTCAGCTTTCGCCCCAAGGATGCGCTGACAGGCTCGCCTTGGGCGTTCAAAAGCAGATCCCGCTTCATCGCCACGGAGAGTTTATTGTAAAGATCCTCGCTGTTTTTCGGACATTCGGTAATGGTCAACGAGCTTCCCGACGGAATGGCATCTGCCTTTTCCACCGTTCCCCAATAGCCGTTTACCGCATGGTCAAACTCGGCAGGATAGCCCACGTCGGACAGATCGGATTGTCCGTTGCACAAACGATCTCGCTTGACGGCTTTCATGGCGGCCAACGCTTGGTCGGCAAGCTCCCGTACCAAACCGTGTTGAGAAACAGCCGTCACGGCGGAGATCGCGTTTTTGGCTTCCTCGGCCAAACGGGTAAGTTCTGCCAAGGCCTCCTCGGAATACAGTGCAGACGATGCGGTGAGAGAATCATAGGTGCTTTGGAGGAGTGCGGAAACTTCGGTCTTGGCATCTTCTAACAGGGTGGGAATGGAAGCAAGGCGAGCTTTGGCCGTGCGGAACAGCGTGTCGTACTCCTCGGAGGTCTCTCTGGCCTCCAAGCTCAACGAAAAGGCGGTCAGCTCGGCTTGCACACGGGCGTAGGCCGCTTCGCTGTAATGCTC
>JAFTMU010000305.1 GCA_017452215.1 Clostridia bacterium | reverse complement strand
CTTACAAGTTTGCAGAGAAGATCGTTGTTGAATCCTCCTATTATCTCCCCACCGGAGCAACGGGTTACTTCGTAGCGCAGGCGATGGGCTCGAACACCGATCCTGAAGGTGAGCCCGGTAGCGCTTGGATGCACCTCTACGGTGTGGATGTGACCAACGGCAAGCTGCAGAAGCACAACAGCACCGACTTGTTTGAAGTGGTCAACGAAGAAGCTGCAACCTTGGCACGTGATACGTGGGTTAAGATCACCTACGTTATCAACTTGCTCTACGGCGATTTCGATATTTTCGTAGGCAGTACGCATGCAGCAACCGGTAAGCTCGCTACCGGCTATTCCAAGATTACCTTCTCCGAGGGTTATATTGACGTATGTAACGCCACTTACCTTACCAACGAAAAGTATACTCCCGCTGAAGGCTCCTACATCTACGTAGACGATGTTTCCGTTACTGCATATGCAAATCAGGTCGTTGACTACGTGAACATCAAGGAAGACCTGGTATCCGCTACCATCAACGGCGAAGAGATCGCCCTTGGCGGCAAGTACCTCCTTGGTGCGGAAGATGTATACGAAGAAGTCCTCTTCAACCGTGAAAAGTACGAGGCAATGCTGGGCGCCGCTACCGCTGAGATCCGTCTCTGCACCGACGACGGTTTCCGCTTCAAGACCGAGATCGATAAGGACGTTTTGGCTGAAATGGCAGCAGAGGAGTACAACGCAGGCGAAAACGGCTTGGTAATGGGTACCATTATCATTCCCGCTGATTACCTTGAGGATCCCTCCGTTCTGTCCTTCAAGCTCCTGAATGACCTTGGTATGGTGGAAGGCACTCACTACCTCAACGTAGTAGCAAAGGATTGCTACGAGGATGCTGACGGCACTTACATTGCAGGCTCCATTCTCAATCTCCAGGAGTGGAACTACGCACGTGATTTCGTTGCAGTTTCCTACGTACAAATGACGCTGCCCATGGGCAACACCTCCACCGTTTACGGCGCTGTTTGCGAGCCCGCAAGCGCAGCATGGACCGCATTTGAGTTGGCTGACGCAGCAGTAGATGGCGATTACCTCCAAGAGGAAATGGACATTCTCGAAAAGTTTGCAGAAGCAGCTGAATAATTTTAAGACCCACAAGGGGCTGAGTCAATGACTCAGCCCCTTTACATTTGTTCGGGAAAAATATCGAAGAAAGCATTCTCTGTAAAATTCATCTGTTTTTCTTGACAAAAATCGCCCCTCATGCTATAATATTTTGTAGTAACGAAGCGAGGAGAAGCACAAATATGAGCATCAAAGCAGTATTGTTCGATCTGGACGGCACCCTTTTGCCAATGGACATGGAGCTCTTTATTAAGGCGTATTTTGGCGGCTTGGCAAAGCATATGGCGCCCCACGGCTACAATCCGCAAAAGCTGATTGACGCTATTTGGGCGGGTACTGCCGCAATGGTCAAGAATAACGGCGAAAAGACCAACGAGGAACGCTTTTGGGATACCTTTGCCGCTGCTTTGGGGGAGCAGGTGAGGGCAGATGAGCCTCTGCTTGATGCTTTTTATCAAGAGAAGTTTGATGCCGTCAGTGCTTCCTGCGGATACGATCCGAGAGCCGCAAAAGTGATCCAAGCAGTCAAGGCAAAGGGCTTGCGTACCTGCCTTGCCACCAACCCCATCTTTCCTCCCATCGCTACAAGAAAGCGTATTGCTTGGGCAGGACTTGCTCCCGAGCAGTTCGAGTTTTTCACCTCGTATGAAAACTCCTCCTTCTGCAAGCCCAATTTGAAATACTATCAATCGGTGTTGGATCGCATGGGACTTGATGCCAAGGAGTGCCTCATGGTGGGCAACGATGTAAGCGAGGATATGGTGGCGCAAAGCCTTGGAATGCAGGTGTTTTTGCTTACTGATTGCCTCATCAACAAAGAAAACGTTGATATTTCCGTCTACCCCCACGGCGGTTTTGACGAGCTGATCGCCCACATCAACGCACTGTAAGGAGAAAAGATGAAAGCAGAAACCAAACAATCTATCAAAAAGCTGATCCTCTCCTGCTTGGTCATCGGCGCTCTTTTGGGGGCTTTGTATCTGGTGATGTATCTTCTCGGCTGGACCGATCTCTCACAAGAGGAATTGCAGGCATTGATCACCTCACAGGGAGCCGTAGCTCCCTTGGTGTTCATTCTCATCAGCTTTCTGCAAGTCACCTTCGTTCCCATTCCCGGGGCGGTGACGATCCTGGCAGGGAATTACGTATTCGGCGCAGGACAATCCTTTTTGTATTCTTACATCGGTATGCTTCTCGGTGCTATGTTCGCCTTTGCCCTTGGTAAATGGATTGGCAGACCCTTTGTCAATTGGATCGCAGGGGGCTCTGATAAGGTGGATGAGTGGCTGGCAAAATTGAAGGGAAGAGAGAACGTCCTGCTGTTTTTCATGTTCCTCTTGCCCTTTTTCCCCGACGATATCCTCTGCTCGGTGGCAGGGATTCTGCCCATCGGTTGGATCGGATTCTTGATTATGCAGATCATCACACGCCTGACCAGCGTGGGAGCGACCCTGCTGTTGATGTCGGGGGAGATCATTCCCTGGCACGGCTGGGGACTTGTTGTCTTGGCGCTGATCGCAGTGCTTGCCATTGCGGCATTCATCATCAGCTATCGCAACGCCGAGCGAATCAACCGTTTTTTGGAGAGAATGTCGGATAAGATCCTTTCCAAGCTCCGCCGCAAAAAGCAATAATCGAAAAAGAGAGTCGTTTTTCGGCTCTCTTTTTTCTTTCCCATCGCATATCCTGCATGGAGAGGAGGGGAGAGAGATGACGCTGAGTCAACTGTTTTACCGATGTACGCACCGCACCTATATTCACGTGGAAAACGGTGCGGATTATGCCACCGAGCGATACGGCAGCACCCTGTATATCTATTTGGAATGCTCCCACGGGTGGACGGATTGGAAGAATAACCTTGATTTCCCCGCCAAGCCCTATTGCCGTATGGGACGCACGATATGGTTTGCACATCGGGGATTTTTAAAGGTTTGGAGGAGCTTGGGGGGGTCTCTCGAACGGGAGATCATGGACAGCGCAGTCCAAAAGATCATTACCGTAGGCTACTCTCACGGGGCAGCGCTGGCGGTTTTGTGTCATGAATACGTGTGGTACCACCGCCCCGACCTGCGCCCTGTGATCGAAGGATACGGCTTTGGGTGCCCGAGAGTGATCTGGGGCTTGCGAACCCAAGGGCTTAAAGAGCGCTGGGAGCGATTTTTGGTGATACGCAATATTGATGATCTCGTCACCCACGTGCCCCCTGCGATCCTTGGATATTTTCACGTGGGAGAGATGCTCTGCATCGGAGAAAAGGGGAAGTATTCCCCCATCGATGCCCACCGTCCCGAAAACATTCAAGCAGAGCTGCAAGCCCTTCCTGCGGTCGGCCGGCTGCAAGAGCTCCGTTGTTAAAATATGCTCTTTTTTTGCGAAAATCCAACCACGTGCTTGACAAAAAGGGGGGAGAGTGCTATAATGACCTTGCATGAAAGTGCAAAATTTGGAATATCCCTTCAAGGAGGAATTTGATATGTCAAAACCCATCAAGGTCGGTACCGTAGGACTTGGCCGTATCGGTATGTTCGGTCACAAGGATTGCTTCAAGGATCGCCCCGATAAGTTTCAGGTGGTTGCCGCCTGTGATCTGATCCCCGAAAGAACCGATGTGTTTGCCAAGGAGTTTGGTTGCCGTACTTATCAAAATATCGAGGATATGATCGCCGATCCCGAGGTGGAGCTGGTAGATATCGCCACCCGTTCCTGCGATCACTACGCCCATGCAAAAATGGCGCTTCTGGCAGGCAAAAGCGTTCTGGTGGAAAAGCCATTCTGTGAAACCTACGAGCAGGCAAAGGAGCTGGTTCGTCTTGGCAGTCAGCCCGGCGGTCCCAAGGTGTTCGTTCGCCACAATCGCCGCTTTGAGGAAGGATTTTTGAAGGTCAACGAGATCATCAATTCCGGCATTCTCGGCGAGGTTTATGAGATCCGTCTTGCCCGTAACAGCTATCAGCGCCGCAACGACTGGCAGACCATCAAGGAGTTTGGCGGCGGACAGCTGCTCAACTGGGGCCCTCACGTTGTGGATCACGCCCTGCAATTCTGTGGCGGCGGCTATACCGAGATGTTCTCGGATATCAAGCGTGTCACCGCAGTGGGTGATGCGGAGGACCACATCAAGATCGTGTTCAAGGGCGTCAACGGAAGAGTTGTGGACATTGAGATCAGCGGCGGCGTTGCGCAAAAGGTTCCCGAATACATCGTATACGGCACCAAGGGTAGCCTGATCAT
>JAFTMU010000304.1 GCA_017452215.1 Clostridia bacterium | reverse complement strand
GCGGCCGTCCTCGCCGATTCTCATCCAGGCGATGTCGTCGCCGACGCACCACGCCTTGTAGCCGTCCTTCGCGTAGATCTCGGGCGGGATCAGCATGGCGAGGTTGGTCTTGCCGCATGCGGACGGGAATGCGCCGGTAACGTACTTGACCTCACCGTCGGGACCTTCGATGCCGAGGATGAGCATGTGCTCAGCCATCCAGCCCTCTTTGCGTCCAAGGTAGGAAGCGATGCGGAGAGCGAAGCATTTCTTGCCAAGCAGAACGTTTCCGCCGTATCCGGAGTTAACAGACCAAATGGTGTTATCCTCGGGGAAGTGGCAGATGTAGCGCTTATCCTCGTTGCACTCTGCAACTGCGTGCAAGCCCTTAACGAAATCTGCGGACTCACCAAGTGCCTCAATGACGTTCTTACCTACACGGGTCATAATGAGCATGGTGAGCACCACGTAAATGGAGTCGGTCAGCTCAATGCCGATCTTTGCAAAATCAGATCCAACAACGCCCATGGAGTAGGGGATGACGTACATGGTCTTGCCGTTGTAGGAGTTTTTGTAGAGCTTGGAGAGCTTTTCATAGCACTCATTGGGATCCATCCAGTTGTTGATGTTGCCGGCATCCTCCTTCTTGCGGGTGCAGATGAAGGTTCTGTTTTCAACACGGGCAACGTCGTTGATGGCGGTGCGGTGGAGATAGCAGTTGGGGTAAAGCTCAGGATTCAGAGGCTCCAATTCACCGGTTTTGCATGCCTGTGCACGCAATGCCTCGGTCTGCTCCTCCGAGCCGTCGATCCATACGATCTCCTTAGGACCAACCATGTCAGCCATGGCTTTGATCCAATCCAAAACGTACTTGTTGTTGGTCATAGTGTTACTCCTTTATATGGGTAATTTTATTAAAAAACACAATCAAGGGCACAAGGTCACCTCGTCACCCATTCTATATTTTACACGTTTTTTCGTCACTTTTCAATAGCAATGTAAAAAGGTTACGATTTATTCACAATTTTATCTTTCATAAATCAAACGAAATAATTCTTGCGGTATTCCTTGCGGCATTTTCCGGGGGAAAGACCGACGCATTGCTTGAAAACGGAGTTGAGATATTGTTGCGTCACAAAGCCGCAACGCTCTGCGATTTCCGCTATAGTGAGGGAGGTGGTCGCAAGCAATTCCTTTGCATAACGTATCCGTTCCCGCTGCAAATAATCGTGGGGGGTCATGCCGCACATTTTTGAGAAAAGAGAGTGAAAATAGCTGGGGCTGAGGGAGACGGATGCCGCAATATCGGAGAGCTTAATGGGGGAGGATAGGTTTTCGCACATGTATTTTTGCGCCCTTGCCATCATTTCCTGCGTGGGGAAAATTGATGCGGTCTCGCTCCGGGCATCGTCAAGGATCAGAGAGAGCAGAGACAGTAATTTTCCGTAAAAAAGGACGGTGTCATAGTTCTCCGAGGAGGAAAGCAGAATCAGCTCATCCAAAAGCTTTTCCGTTTCATAAGGATGCAGAGATGGGAAATAGGTAGGCGCAGACAACAGTCTCTGTGCAAGGAGCCCCTCAGCTTCAAATTTCAAAAATTTTGTCTCAAAGGGAAGTTCACTATTGCATATTTCATTAGGCTTTCCAATCAAAATGTAATTTTTTCGGATCAAATAAACCTTTTCATCGCTGACCGTGGTTTTCCCGTCCGAGAGATAGTATTCGATTTCAAATCGGGACCTGTGGCGCTTTGGGGAGTGGGTTAAAGCGCCAAATTCCGAGCAATCAAAATATCCGCACAAAACGTTTTGCGGGAGTAAAAATTCCTTTTCCATGACCTCACCTTTCTCGGATCGTAAGATTTTATAAAAACATGATAGGATTTTGTATTGAAAACAAGGATGGGGAAGCCTATAATAAGCATAGCAGAAAAAGCCCGAAAAGTCAACCGAAAGGAAAGAAAAAAATGAAAGCGACTGTCAAAATTGAAAAGCTGATCCTTCCCACTTACCGTGAGCCGGCAATGGAGGAGATGCCCATGTTTGCCGAGAACCGTGTGCACCAGCGCACCTCCGGCAATCCCTATCCCAATAAGATCGTTGCCGAGGTAGACCGTGAGGAGCGTATCGATAAGGAATACGTTTGCGTTGTCTTGGAAAACGAGTACATCAAGGTAGAAATTTTGCCCGAGATTGGCGGAAGAGTATACAGCGCCCTGGATAAGACGACGGGATACGATTTCTTCTACAAGCAGCACGTGATCAAGCCCGCACTGATCGGTGCTCTGGGCTCTTGGGTATCGGGCGGTGTAGAGTTCAACTGGCCCTATCACCACCGTGCCTCCGGATATATGGCGTGCGATTACTCCGTGGAGGAGCTTCCCGACGGCTCTGTCGCCTGTCATTTGTCCGAGCATGATCCCGTTGACCGCATGAAGGGAATGGTCAGCATCGTCCTGCGCCCCGGCGAGCTCTTTTTTGAAACGAGAATGCGTCTGTATAATCGCACCGCTGTGCCGCACTCCTTCCTTTGGTGGGAGAATGCTGCCGTGCCTGTGAACGAAGAGTATCAGATCTTCTTCCCGCAGGACGTCAAGTACGTCAATTTCCACTACCTCAAATCCCGCACCAGCTTCCCCGTGGCGGGCAATGGCGTCTATAACGGCATTCCCATGAAGGAGGCAAGGGATATTTCCTATCATAAGAACACCCGTGAAGCGACCTCCTATTTTGCAAGCGCCTCGGATTACGATTTCTTCGGCGGCTACGATCACGGCAAGCAATGCGGCGTGGTGCACATCGGTGACCATCACATCTCCCTCGGTAAAAAGATGTTCACCTGGGCATACGGTCAGCTTTCCAAGTCTTGGGAAAGAGCCCTGACCGACACCGACGGACAGTATGCCGAGCTGATGGCGGGGTCCTATTCGGATAACCAGCCCGATTTCTCCTGGCTGGCGCCCTACGAGACAAAGCAGTTCTCGCAGTATTGGTATCCCATTTCCAAGATCGGTACTCCCACGTTTGCAAATCTCAACGCCGCCTTCCGCATCGAGCGTGGCGAGGACAAGAACGCATTCCATCTCCAGGTTTCTAAAAAATATAACGGCGCTGTGATCGAAGTGCGTCATGCAGATGAAATTTATCTGTCTGCCACTGCCGACCTTTCTCCCGATACCCCTCAAAGCTTTGTACTTGGCGAGATCCCCGCATACCTTGAGGTACGGATCCTTTCGGGTGAGGGCGAGGTCATTGCAGAATATGAGGAAAAGTGCTTTGACGAGTACAATATGCCCGAGGTTATCACCGATATGCCCAGCGCCAAAGGTATGAATTCCGCACAGGAGCTCTATCTTGCAGGCGTTCACGTGGATCAATACCGTGATCCCGCCGTCAAGCCCGATGCATATTGGAAAGAGGCACTCAACCGTGATATCAATCATATTCCGTCCCTGATTGCAATGGCGGGATACGAGTACGGAAACTTCAATTTTGACCTGGCAAAGACGTATGCCGAGCGTGCTGTTGCCTGTGTTACAAAGTATAACAATCATCCCATCAGCGGCGAGGCGTACTACGTTTACGCGCAGATTTTAGAGGCTCTTGGCGAGAAGAAATCGGCGTATGATAACTATTACAAGGCAGCCTTCTGCTCCGATTGCGTAGCAAAGGCAATGACAAGGATCGCCGTTCTGGATCTGCAAAAGAAGGATTGGAAGCAAGCTGTAAGACACGCAGCTTGGGCATTGGATTACGGTAAAAACAATGCCCTGGCAACGGCGGCTCTCTCTGTCGCTCAAAAGGCAATGGGGAACGAGCAGGAAAGCGAGCAGATCCTGCAAAATTATCTTGCTGCCGATCCCATGGAGAATCTTTTGCGCTATCTTTCCAACAAGGATTCCTTCTACGGTCTTCTTTTGAGTGATCCCGCCCAAACCTCCTTGGATCTTGCAGGCGATCTGATTGATATGGGACTTTTGCGTGAAGCAAAGTCGCTTTTGGAAAGCTTAACGGCCAAGTGTCCTGAAAGTGCCGTGAAGATGGTCTATTACGCATTGGCGTATCTTTCTCATGCTTTGAGTGAGGAGAGCGATGCGCTTACTCTTGCGCAAAACGCTCCCGTCGGAAAGGCATATCCCATTCGCTTGTGCGAATTGCGCATGCTGGAATTTGCCGCAGAGCAGGGAAGCGACGACGCCAAAGTTCTTTTGGGAGATCTGCTGTATCACAAGCGCCAATATCAAGGAGCGGCAAAGCTTTGGGAAAGCTGCTCTCAAACACCCGTAGTCAAGCGCAATCTTGCCATTGCATATTTTAGCCATCTTGGAAAAGAGGAAACGGCTCTTTCTTTGATGAAGGAGGCACTTGCCGAGGCACCGAAGGATTCCGAGCTCCTCTATGAGACCGTGGTCCTGATGAACAAGAGCGGCGCTGCACCCAAGGAAAAGATCGAGCTTTTGATGTCTCATACCTTCAACCGTGACGATCTTTATACCGAGCTTGCCAAGTCCTACAACCAAAATAAGGAGTACGAAAAAGCAATTGAAACGCTGATGTCTCACAATTTCGTTCCCTGCGAGGGCGGAGAGCATGCCATTGCCGATCAATATATGTTTGCGCATTTCGCTATGGGTATGCGTGAGTGGAAAGCGAAAAACTACACCGCAGCTTTGGAGCTCTTCCAAAAGGGACAGATCCTTCCCGATAGTCTCGGAGCAGGCATTTGGAACCACTGCAAGCGCATTCCGTACCGTTTCGGCGAAGCACTTTGCTTGGAGGCACTCGGCAAAAAAGACGAGGCGAACAAGATTTACGAGTATATCTCGGAGACCGAGATCGAGTATTTCAGCAATATGCATTTGCCGGAGCTGGCATTCTGGCGTGCACTTTCCTATGACCGCCGTGGAATGAGTCTGCACTCGAGGCAGCTTATCACCAAATACCGCCGTCAGTGGAATGAGATGTTTGACGTCAAGGATAACGGATTCTTCGCAACCACACCCTTCTTTATGCCTTTTATTGAGGCTCCCGAGCGTTTGCGCCGTGCAAAGGCTCTGTACCTTAGCGCTTTCTGTGATCTCTATGCTCAAAATACTGCTGTTGCACAGGAGAAGATGGCAGAAAGCTACGCACTTAATAACGACAATCTCTTTGCACAGTTCTTCTCGGAAAAATAATTTCGAGTTTTTAAAAGGGGGTGTCTCAAATGCGTTTCGCATTTGGTCGACACCCCCCTGGTTTTTGCTTTGCGGCTTGACGCCGCAATTTCCGTCCATAATTTGACGGTATTTGATCGTACTTGCAAACGAAAAAACGCAAATTCCCAGCGCAAAAAAGCCTACCTTCGGCTTTTTTGTGCGAGGGGCTGTCTCAAATTTGCAATTTGAGACAGCCCCTCATTTTTTTTGAATCCAAACACTTTTTCGAGGCAAAAGCAGATAAAAATGAGTATAAAAGATGAAAAAAATTGAAATGTTCACAAAAAAGGTGTTTACAAAAGAGGAAATATGTAGTACAATATAGAAGAATATAAGTAAACAACTGCCAAGGAGAGAACGGATCATGAAAAAGCCAAAGTATCAGCGTGTTTTGCTCAAGCTCTCGGGAGAGGCTCTTGCCTCCGGGGGAGACGGAATCTTGAATTTTGATTTTATCGCAGAGGTTGCCAAGGAGATCAAACGGTGCGTCGATGCAGGCGTGCAGGTTGCCGTGATCGTTGGAGCGGGCAACATTTGGAGAGGACGGCAGGGAACAGGAATGGACCATTGCCGTGCCGACCACATGGGAATGCTTGCCACCACCATCAACGCTCTTGCCTTGCAGGACGTTTTCCTGCGTGTGGGGCTGGATGCAAAGGTAATGACTTCTGTTGAGATCAAGGCGTTTGCCGATGTTTACACCGCCCGTGACGCTATTGCTGCCCTGGAGAGCGGCAAGGTGGTCGTTCTTGGCGGCGGCTTGGGGATCCCGTTTTTCTCCACCGATACGGCGGCTGCGCTGCGAGCTGCCGAGATCAAGGCGGATTGTATCCTCATGGCAAAGAACATCGATGCCATTTACAGCGCAGATCCCAAGGTGGATCCCAATGCAGTTCGTTATACCGATCTGACTTATCTCGAGATCATCGAAAAGAATCTGCGTGCTTTGGATATTTCCTCTGCCACCTTCTGCATGGATAACAATATCGATTCCTATGCATTCGGCCTTGCAGACCCTAAAAATATCTACCGTGCCGTTATGGGTGAGGCAGTAGGAACGGCGATCCACAATTGAAGCTTGACAAATAAATCATTTACATAGAAAGGAATCTTATTATGAAATTTAATACTAAAATTGCAGAAGAAAAAATGCAAAAGAGCGTGGCAGCATATGAAAGCAACCTTTCCACGATCCGTGCAAGCCAAGCAAACAGCGCCATCGTTTCCAAGGTGACCTTTGATTATTACGGCTCCGCAACGAAATTGACCGATAT
>JAFTMU010000303.1 GCA_017452215.1 Clostridia bacterium | reverse complement strand
TTCTGCGTTTGCCTTCAATCCGTTTGTGAGCGCTTGTATCCTGGCTCTGTTGGCAGTTGACATTGTGGCGTGGGTGCGCTTCTTTCAAAAAAAGAGACCGTTCTTTCCCGTTCCCGCATGGGTTTGGATCTGTCTTGCCGCTTTGATGCTCCTTTACGGCGTTTTGCGAAACTATTTGATGATCGCTCACGGGATCGACCCCACGGGGGACCTGGTGGGCTTTTGGAATGCTGTGATGAAACGGTAAAAGACGCCGAACGCAATCTGCGGGAAAGCGTCTTTTTATATGGGATCCCCCAGATTGATCAAGGTAACCCCGGAGCGCAGTGCCAGGGATACCGTATACGCCGTGCCTCCCTGTGAGTGTGTCAGATAGGCGATGCAGAGCTCCGCTCCCTCCACCAGCGCTCGGTTTCTTGCCTGCAAAATGCCGGGATAATAGCGATCGCTGAGATAGCGGTGGGCATCTGCCTCCGAGCGGATCTGCTCGTACAGAAGCACGTCATCCCGCCCCCAGCCCTTGGTTTGCCCGGGGCAGGGAAGGATCAGCTCCAAGCGGACATGGGGATACTTCTTTTTCAGAAAAAGCACGCACCTTGCCGCCATGGTGTCAAATCCAAGGGCGCCGCCTGTGCGAAAGATCTCGGCGCCGTTTTGGATCTCGTTTTCCACCGTGTCGGTAAGAGAGTGCCAAAGAGATTCGTATTCTTCATCGGGAATGAAACGGTGTCCCGTAAAACAGACTGTTTTTTGCATTTTTTCACCTCACCGATATCAGTATACCATATTTTGCGAAAAAAGGGAAGCGTTCTTTCTTCAAAAAGCTTCTTAAAGTGCAAAAAATCGTATGACAAAACTGTCCCCGAAACGACAAAAAAGGGGACGGTTTTTCTTTTTTGGGGACGGATTCCTTATCGTTTTGCTAAGCTTTTTTCTTTTTTTATGTTTTTTATCAAAATGTCCGCAGATCCGCAAGACGGCTTTCGACGGATTTTGTTCGACAAAAGGTGTACAATAGGGGCGGAACATAAAAAAGGGAGGAGAGACCTTTATGCAGGAAGAAAGAACAGGAAGAGAAAAGAACGAAACAGGGACAAGCCTTGGCACCGTGGGCGTTGGGGCGAGGAGGCTGGTCCGCTTTGCCACGGAGGAGCTTTTGTGGGGGTGTGGCGCATGGCTGTTAGGACAGGCTATGATGCTTTTTGATACATATCCCTTGGGGCTTGCGATGCTTTGCGCCTCTACAAAGCACACGTTATCGATCCTTGCGGGATTGTTGTTGACAACGATCAGCAATTTTTCCGATCCCGTGGTTTACATTTGTACGTATCTTGCGGCGGCGGTGATCCGAGTGTTTGCCTCTATGATTCTGGACACGCCCGACGCCCGCTTTACCTTGCCCGATGCCTTGAAGAAAAAAATAGCCGAGGCAGAGCCTCTTGCAGAGGAAGAAACAAGAAAAAAGCGCCTCAAAAGACGTCTTGGGGAAGCAGAGGGAGAGGCGGGAAGGCTCTCGGTTCTTTGGGAGGAGATACGGGACATTTTCAGTGAAAGCGTTTGTTTGCGCATAGCGACGGCAGCGGTATGCTCGCTGATCGTGGGACTCTGGCGGATCATTTTGGGTGGATTTCGTTATTACGATCTCTTTGCCGCCGTTTTCTCGGTTTTGTTCGTAGCGGTTGCGGTGACGGTATTTTCGGTCTGTATGGAGCAGAGAAGCCAATCGAAGCTGCTGATCCGTATATCGGGATGGGCGTTGCTGTTTTCCTTTGTCTGGGCGGCGAACACGGTGGCTTTGCTTTCCTTTCCCCTCTCCCCTATGATGGCGCTCTTCTTTTCCTTATATGCAAGTGCGGAGAAGGGAGCAAAGGCGGGGATAGGTACTGCCTTGGTGTGTGGGATCGCCTATGCGCCGATCTATGCGCCTGCCTGCCTGTTTGCTTCTTTAACGTATCTCTTTCTATCGGGAAATGGGAAGTCGGGGGGCGCTGTCCTTGGTGCTTGCAGCGTATCGGTTTTGTGGTCGGTATACGTTGGGGGAGCGGCAATGTTATTCAGCACAGTGCCTGCATCCCTGATTGCGGGGACGGCGTTTACGCTATTCCAAAAGCTTTTGAAAAAGCAGGGGGCAGAGGAGAAGTCGGTGGAAAAAGAGGAGCCCTATCATCAAGAGATGGAGCGCATACGGTATCGGGACGCCAACGAGCGGTTTCGTGGGATCTCCAATGCGTTTTCCTCGCTCTCGGAGATGTTTTATAATTTGAGCGATCGCTTTCGCCGCCCCGGGACGCTGGATCTGCGCCGACTGTGTGATACCGCCTTTGACTCCTATTGCAAGGATTGTCCCAACAAAACCGTTTGCTGGGGCTTGGAATACTCCGACACCCTGGGAGCAGTGAATGACCTGATCGCACAGCTGCATACCAAGGGAAAGGTTTCCAAGGAGCTGATCCCCGCTCATTTGCGGCACCGTTGCGGTTGTATGGACGGGGTGTTGGAGAAGATCAATACCGAGTGTGCAAAGCTGACGGCAGAGATGCTGCGGGACAATCGCACGGAGATCTTTGCTATGGATTACGAGTCGGCGGCGCAGATCATCAACGATGCCCTGGAGGAGGATGACGGGGAATATCATTTTGACGGGGAGCTGGAAAGAAGGATCGGGGAATATTTGAAGGATGCAGGCGTGAAGTGCGGCGGTGTTACCGTTTACGGACGGCGATTGCGGAGGATCCTGATCCGAGGGGCTGACCTTGAGCATGCAAAGGTCAGCACGGAGACCCTCCGCTGTGATCTTGGAGAGATGTGCTCCTCGGAGCTTGGTGAGCCGATGTTCGAGGTAGAGCGCAACGTCAGCACGATGATCCTGCAAGCCAAGCAAAAGATAGCCGTGGTGGGGGCGCAAAACAACGTTTCCTCCGACGGTGGGGTCAGCGGTGATACGGTGAACCTTTTCTCTAACAAAAAGGATTTCTTCTATGCCTTGATCAGTGACGGAATGGGAGCGGGGAGAGAGGCGGCGCTGACGTCAAATCTTTGCTCGGTGTTCATGGAAAAGATGCTGCGGGCTGGGAACAGAGCCAACACCTCCTTGCGGATGCTGAACAATATGATCTCCTCTCGCCATGGGGACAGCACAAGAGAGTGCTCGACCACGGTGGATCTGTTGGAATTGGATCTGATGACGGGGGAAGCCTCTTTTATCAAGAGCGGGGCGGCGCCCAGCTACGTGATCCGAGGAAACGTAGTCCGTCGATTGCAATCGGGCACCGTGCCCATTGGGATCATTGGCACCCTGGATGCGCAAAAGACCTCGTTTGACCTGAAAGAGGGGGACACGGTGGTGATGATCAGCGACGGGATCCTGCAAAGCGACCTTGACGGCGTGTGGCTTGCCTCCTTTTTGAAAACGGTGGGGAGGTTGACACCCGATCAGATCGTGTATCAGATCTGTCTGCATGCCGCAGAGGATGAAAAGCATGACGATTGCTCTGCCATTGCCTTGCGGATACAGAAGGCGGAATAAGAGCTTTGAGCGGGGGAGACGATCTCCCTCGCTCATTGATACAAGAAGATGTAAGAAGTTTTTTGGAATATTTTTGGAAACGGTTGACTTTTTGGATTTTTTCTGTTATAATAAGCGTTGCATCGGGATGTAGCGCAGTTAGTAGTGTGTTAGCTTTGCGAGGCAAGTTAGAACCGTGAAGTGACCGAGCCGCAGCGAGACCGAGTCCTGTCATAGTAACAATTTTATATAATCGAGGTGTGGCGCAATTGGTATGCGCAAAGCCTTGCAAGCAAGGCGCTTTGGGAGCTAGATGTTGCAGGTAGTGAGCGAAGCGAACGGCTGAACGGCAATGAATGACTTGCCGGGGGCAAGTCAGAACCGTGAGGTGACCGAGCCGCAGTGAGACCGAGTCCTGACAGGATGCAAAATTTTATATAATCGAGGTGTGGCTCAATTGGTAGCGCGCTAGCTTTGGGAGCTAGATGCTGCAGGTTCGAGTCCTGTCACTTCGACCAGTCGGCAGTGCCGACAGCCAACGTCGCTGTTTGTACTGCCGAATTTCTTTATTCAGCACCCGATGGCGAGGTCTGTTATAAACGCTCGTGCCATTATTCGGCAGTGCCGACAGCCAACGTCGCTGTTTGTACTGCCGAATTTTTTTGTTCTCTACTCGATGGCGGGGATGTGCTATGATGTTGTCTACACAAAAAAAGAAGTGACCCTTGGTTACGATTTCTTTACACCGTAACCAAGGGTCACTCCTGTTCACTCTTGGTATCTAACATCTTTTGTTATCCTCTCTTTCCGGGACGGTATCCCAATCTACCTTTCCTTGCATCACCACAGTCTCCAAAACACAAATCCTACTTTTCTCTAACGAGAATACCGTTTGTTTTGCTTTTGCGTCTCTTTGCTTGAAAGACGAATTTTTGAAGAGCTTTTTTCAAAGGCTTTTACGAACCGTTTTTTCGCACCGATCTGAGCGGAATCTTTTCCTCCCAAAATCTATATTAACTGCGTTATGACACCGCCGTGTTTTTCACCGTACTTTGTTGCATCGAATGCGTGCTCAAACCGTCGGTTCGCTTCTCCCATGCCTTATGGAAAGCTCGGTGGTCGTTTAGCCCATTGGACTGTACCTTCCTTTCTGTTCTCTTCGCTTACAGTATATCACATTTTTTTGCGCTTTGCAATTGGCAGATTGTAAAAAGTTTACAATATTTTTTTGTACAAATGGCAGAAATTGGGCTTGTTGAACAGTTTTGTGTTGACAAGAGAAAAAAAGTATGATATACTAATTATGTTGTGCGGATCGTTGCACTCG
>JAFTMU010000302.1 GCA_017452215.1 Clostridia bacterium | reverse complement strand
CCATTGCATTTTTTGTTTGATATCAAGAAAGGAAAATATTTAATGTAATTGAAGACGGGGCTCCATGTCCTCAATGGGCGGTACTATCGTATGGAGAGAATGAATTGGGGCAGCTGACCCGTGAGGATAACCGCCCCATGGGGAAGAGCTACACCTATACCTACGACAACGCAGGCAACCGATTGTCCAAGACCACCTATGCCTTTACGGTGGGAACCTTGGGAACGGCAGAAAAGACCGAGACCTATACCTATGCGGACGAGACGTGGGGCGACCTGCTGACGGGCTTTGGAGACCGTGACGTGGCGTATGATGCCATCGGCAATCCGATCACCATCGGCGTTTACGATGACAGTACCCAGCAATGGATCTCGGGGGCAGAGCTGGCCTGGAGCGGACGGCAGTTGACCCAGTACCGCACCTTTGAGCGGGTCAACGGAGTGTTGGTGTACGGTGAGACGATCACCTACACCTACAACGCAGAGGGAATCCGTACCGGTCAAACAAGTACTTCCGACGGAAGCTATGAGTATTTGCTCAACGGCTCTCAGGTTGTGGCCATGTTGTGGACGGATACAGAGGGTGTCAGCCACAGTATGGTGTTCCTGTATGACGAGACCGGTTCGCCCTATGGCTTCACGGGAACCGAGGGAACCTACTACTACGAAAAGAACCTCCAAGGAGATATTGTAGGGCTTTTTGACGGCGGTTTTTGGATCGGCCAACGAATTTGCACTTACACCTACGATGCATGGGGCAACGCAACCGTGACCATGCACCTGCTCTACGACTATATTATCCCGGAGCATGAGGCTGCCGCCACTCTCAATCCGTTCCGCTACCGGAGCTATTTCTACGATACCCAAACGGGGTTCTACTACCTCAACAGCCGGTATTATCACCCCGAATGGGGACGGTTTTTGAATGCGGACGAAAACTTGTATGGACATTTATGGGGGTTCAATTTGTTTTTGTACTGCTATAATGATCCGATAATATATATTGACCCCACTGGTGAAAATGCAGTGGACATTTTTAATGGTTGGATAATTGGTGGATCGTCGTTGATTTTGGTTGATGGTTCTTTACCTGTGGGAGATATTATTTATATCGGAGGGACAGTTGTTTTGGGGGTAGTAGCGGTGGGAGTTAGTATTGGAACATACCAAAACTACGTCGATGTTCAGGTTGAAAGTTCAATTAGTATTACTACGCCGTCGGACTCGATTTTCGTAAATCCACCCAGTGGCATAGAAGATGTTCCTAGTGCCCAAAAAGATACCTACGATCCGGATCCTTACGCCCGCCCCGGACAAAAAAGACAAGGAAGAGAGTTGAAAGGTAAGGGAAGGCGCAACCCTAATTTTGAACCACGGAATAACAGACGAGACAATAGACCTGCTAAACCGAAAAAGCACACGCCTGGACGAGATCACAAAAAACATTTTAGCATTGACCACGATATGATAAAAATTTTCATGAGGTAACCGTATGAATATTTGGACTTTGAATCAATGGAAAAAAAGCAAGATGAGCAACTTTCCAAAAAGCGGTCTGTTTTTTCGTTTTGAAAAAGATGTTCATGCGGATGTGAGGCAAGATCTAATTGAATTTTCAAAATGGTTACGTACACAATAT
>JAFTMU010000301.1 GCA_017452215.1 Clostridia bacterium | reverse complement strand
ATTGATCGCAGCGATCTCACTCTCTGCTTGGAGGAAGGTGCCGCCGATCTTGGGCATCTTTTTTGCCATGTATGCGGCGATCTCGGTCTGGGGGGTGATGGGATAGCCGAAATAATGTCTGCATCCCGCATGAAGCGCCGCCTCGGCGATGGCTTCATTTCCCTTCATTAAAACTTTTTCTGCCATGTTTTCACTCACCTTTCCACTGTGATAATGCAATCGGGACACATGGTAGCGCAGAATGCGCAGCCAATGCATGCCTCGGGCTTTTCAGCCTCGACGGGGTGATGTCCCTTTTTGTTGATCTTGTCGGGAGCGAGGCGCAAAACCTTCTTGGGGCAAGCGTCTACGCACAGACCACAACCCTTGCAGTTGTCGGTCTTAAAGGTTAATTTTGCCATTTTTATACTCCTTTTATTGCTGCAAACCGAGGTTTGCGAATATTTTACTGTATTTTGTTCTGTAGCGTAAGAGGAAACAGATCGGGGATTTTGCCCTCCAATTGCGGGAGCAAGGATCTCTCTGCCGTGGTCATGACCAGAGGCAATCCCGACAGAGCGGAAACCTCATTGGCATATTGTACGGAGGAAAGCACTGTCTCGGGAGTGGTCTCCACACCAAGATTGGAGTTATTGACCAAGCCTGTAAAGCGAATGCCTCCTGCCATCTCGATCTCCCGCATGACCTCCACCGTGGATTGGGCATCCGGGGTCAAGGGACGGTAGCGATTGATGACCATGAGCATCTCGTAGCTGTTCTCCGCAAGAAGTGCGGGAGCAAGACGGCCAAGCACCAACGCTCCCCGATCATCACCGCCCACGTCGATCACCGCACGCATGGCACGGTCATCGGTCAGGGCGTAGAGATCCTGGGGCAATGCGGGAATATCCACGTTGCTGTTGGCGTAGTTGGAGCAGATCAGGCGAATGCCCGCTTTCTCAAACTCCTCTTTGCTGTCCTTGGTACGGAAATAGGGGTTGACGATATCCAAATCGGCAATCGCTACCCTTTCCTCTTGCCTGCGCAGATACAGGGCGAGATTGACGGCAATGTTGGTCTTTCCGCTGCCGTAATGACCGCACAAAATGGAAACACGCTGATTGCCTATCATAATTTGTTCCTCTGGATCTTGCCGCTGGTGGTTTTGGGAAGCTCATCTCTGAACACCACCAAGCGAGGGTATTTATAGGGAGCGGTGTGCTCCTTGACGTAATTCTGAATCTCTTTTTTCAGCTCCTCCGTAGGCTCGGTGCCCTTGGTCAGAACGATGGACGCCTTGACGATCTGACCTCTGACCTCATCGGGAGCGGCGGATACACCGCACTCCAATACGTAAGGCAGCTCCATGATGACGCTTTCGATCTCGAAGGGACCGATGCGGTAGCCCGAGGATTTGATGACGTCATCGGCACGTCCCACGTACCAATAGAAGCCGTCCTCATCACGCCAAGCCAGGTCACCGGTGTGATAGTAGCCGTCGTGCCATACCTCACGGGTCTTTTCCTCGTCACGGTAGTATCCTGTAAACAGACCGCAGGGAGCGCCGTTTTTGACGTTGACCACGATCTCACCGCTCTCACCCACAGCAACGGGGTTGCCGTCGGAATCCAATAGTTCCACGTCATAAATGGGAGCGGGCTTACCCATAGAGCCGATCTTGTGGGAGGCACCGATCATATTACCGATGATCATGGTGCTCTCGGTCTGTCCAAAGCCCTCCAGGATCTGAAGTCCCGTTGCCGTTTCAAATTGGCGGTAGACCTCGGGGTTGAGTGCCTCTCCCGCAGTGGTCATGTGCTTGACCGAGGAAAGATCGTACTTGGAAATATCCTGCTTTACCATCATGCGCAGCATGGTGGGAGGTGCGCAGAAGGTGGTAATGTTATATTTTGCAAACATGGGAAGGATCTCGGCGGCATCAAAGCGGTCGAAATCATAAACGAAGGTCGCCGCCTCGCAGAGCCATTGACCGTAGAGCTTTCCCCACATTGCCTTTGCCCATCCCGTATCGGAAATGGTAAAATGCAGACCGTTGGGATTGGCGTTGTGCCAATACTTTGCAGTGTGGAAATGTCCCAGCGCATATTTATAATTGTGTGCGGCGATCTTGGGATATCCCGTGGTGCCCGAGGTGAAGAACATGAGCATCAGATCGTCACCGCCCGGAGCGTCGGGAGTGCGCTTGTAGTGAGAGCTGTAAAGGGTGTATTCCTCGTCGAAGCTCCTCCAGCCTTCCCTCTCGCCGCCAACGATCAACAGATGCTTCAATTCGGGGCAGGTCTTTGCCGCAAGCTCCACCTGATGCGCTGTGTCTCCGTCGGCAGTGCAAAGGATCGCACTGACGCCCGCTGCCTGGAAGCGATACTCGAAATCGTGCTCTTGCAGCTGATTGGGAGCGGGAATTGCGATAGCTCCCAGCTTGTTGAGTCCCAGCATTGCAAACCAGAACTGATAGTGGCGCTTGAGGACCAGCATGACACGGTCACCCTTTTTGATGCCCAAGGATTTGAAATAGTTGGCGCATTGCGCAGATGCCTTTTTCATGTCCTTGAAGGTAAAGCGTCGCTCGGTCTTATCCTTGGAGATATGGAGCATAGCAAGCTTTTGCGGCTCCTTATCTGCCAGGGCGTCCACCAAATCAAAAGCAAAATTGAAGCTTTCGGTGTTTTTGAACCGAATGGATGTAGGAGTTCCGTTTTCGTTCTCCTCAACGTCAATAAACTGCCGATAGATGCGTTCCTTGGTGTCCTTTTCCACAGTTGCGTTGCCCTTGACCAGCTTTGCAGGGGTCAATTCGGGGATGGGCTCGCCTGTGGGATTGAGAACGATAGCGTAAAACTCGCAATCCTGCCCATCCACGGCAATCATGCCGTGAGGGGTGCTACTGTCATAATAAATGCTATCTCCCGGGCGAAGGATCTCCTTGTGGGATCCTACCTGTACCATCAGGTGTCCCGAGATGACGATGTCGCATTCCTGTCCTGCGTGGGTGGTCAGCTCAATATCGTTCTTTTGCGCCTCCTCGCTGTAAGCACTGCGTACGTACAATGGCTCGGCGATCCTGTTTTGGAAGGCGTGAGCCAGATTGTAGTAGATCATGCCGTGTGCCTGCTCGATGCGCTGCCCCGCTCCGCTTCTGGTAACGGTATAGGATTTCAAGGTAGGGCTGACACCGTCGATGATATCGGTGACGTTGACACCGAACGCCAGGGCGCAACGGTAGAT
>JAFTMU010000300.1 GCA_017452215.1 Clostridia bacterium | reverse complement strand
GGGGCTGTCTCAAATTGCAAATTTGAGACAGCCCCTGGCGCAAAAAAGCCGATGGTAGGCTTTTTTGTGCCGGGAATTTGCGTTTTTCGTTTGCAAGTACGATCAAATACCGTCAAATTATGGACGAAAATTGCGGCGTCAAGCCGCAAAGCAAAAACCAGGGGGGGTCGACCAAATGCGAAACGCATTTGAGCCCCCCCCCTTTGCTTTTTTGTCGGGGGAAAAGTTTTTTGAAATTCATGAATTTTTCCGCAAAGCCCTTGTAAAATGGGGGGCGGTGTGATAAAATAGAGACGCAAACTCAGGAAAGGAGATGCGCCGTGTATACCGATCTGTTTGGAAAGATCCGCTATAAAGTCAACCTACATATGCATACTACGCTTTCGGACGGAAATAAGACCCCCGCCGAGGCATTGCAGATCTACCGTGAAAAGGGCTACGACGCTCTTGCCCTGACAGACCATTGGTTTTTCGGCGAGGCAGGGGAGGATGACGGCATTGCGGTGCTCTCGGGTGCGGAATACGACGTTGGCGGAAACGACGGTGCCGGCGGCGTGTATCACATTCTTGGCATCGGTATGCGCCATGCCCCGTCACTTTCCAAGGAGACTGACGCCCAGGGAATCATTGATGCCATCCATCGGGCAGGCGGAATAGCGATCCTTGCCCACCCCGCATGGTCGCTCAATACCCCCGAGCAGCTCCTGCGCCTTGAGGGCATCGATGCCACCGAGATCTACAATTCGGTTTCGGGCGTTCATATGTCCCGCCGTGCAGATTCCTCCTTGATCGTGGATATGCTGGCAGGAAAGGGCGTCACCTATCCGCTCTTGGCAACGGACGATGCCCATTACTACGACGGCACCGACGAGTGCGTCTCATGGATCATGGCAGAGGCAGAGGATAACACCAAGGAAGCGCTCCTGCGTGCCATTCGCAAGCGCAAATTTTACGCAACCCAGGGTCCCGAGATCCATCTGTATCGGGAAGGCGACGGCTATACTGTCAAATGCAGCCCCGCCCGTGAGATCGTCTTTTTCTCCAACGCAACCTGGGTCCCCCGTGCTTTTGAAGGGGAGGGCATCACCGAGGCGCATTACGTGCCTCGTCCCTTCGAGCGCTTTTTGCGGGCAGAGGTCACCGACGCTGAGGGCAAGCGTGCGTGGAGCAATATTATCGTATTGGAATGAATAAAGGAAAAGATATGAAGATCGGATTTGTTTCCCTCGGCTGTCCCAAGAATCAGCTGGATACCGAGGTCATGTTGTACGAGATTTTGCAGGCAGGCTATGAGATCACCCCCGAGGATATCGAGGCGGATGTGATCATCGTCAACACCTGCGCATTTATCGAGAGCGCTAAAAAAGAGGCGATCGATAACATTTTAGACGTAGCGTGGCTCAAAAAGCACCGCAAGCTCAAGGCGATCATCGTCACGGGTTGCCTTGCCGAGAGATACGGCGAGGAGATCTTCAAGGAGCTCCCCGAGGTCGACGCCGTGTTGGGCGTGGGCAGCATTCACAACATCGTGGAGGCGATCGAGGCTGTCACGGTGAAAAAGAAGAAGGGCAGCAAAACAAAATATTTTTCCCATGAGGACAAGGACACCGTTCGCTTGGGCGGCGACCGAGTTCTGACAACGCCCGATTATGCGGCGTATATCAAGATCGCCGAGGGCTGCGATAACCGCTGCGCCTATTGCGCCATTCCCTCCATTCGGGGAAAATTCCGCAGCCGCCCTATGGAGGAGCTGATCGCCGAGGCAAAGGATATGGAGGCGCTTGGCGTCAAGGAATTGACCGTGGTGGCGCAGGATATCACCCGCTATGGTATCGATCTTTATGGCAAATATTCCCTGGCGGAGCTGTTGCACCGCATTGCCGAGGAGACCGCCATTCCGTGGATCCGTCTCTTGTATTGCTACCCGGACAAGATCACCGACGAGCTCATCGCCGAGATGCGGGATAACCCACGGATCCTCAAATACATCGATTTACCTCTGCAACACATCAGCGATCGGATGCTCACGGCAATGAACCGCCACGGCGACGGAAAAACGATCCGTGAGGTGCTTGCAAAATTGCGCCGTGAGATCCCCGATATCGTCATTCGCACCACCTTCATCGTGGGCTTCCCCGGGGAGAATGAGGCGGATTTCGAGGAGCTTTGCGAGTTTGTCAAGGAACAGAAATTCGACCACGCAGGCGTGTTTACCTATTCCAGAGAGGAAGATACCCCCGCCCACGATTTCCCCAATCAGATCGACGAGCAGGTCAAGCAGGACCGCATGGATATCCTTATGCGGATGCAGATGGAGATCAACGAGGAGCTCAACAAGGAAAAGCTGGGCAAGACCGTTGACGTCCTTTGCGAGGACTACGATGCCGTCGCCGAGATCCATTATGGCAGAAGCACAGCGGACGCCCCCGAGATCGACGGCAAGGTCTATTTCCGCAGCGAGGAGCGCATCGCCCCCGGCTCCTTGGTCAAGGTCAAGGTCCGAGACGTGGTAGATTATGATCTGTACGGCAATATCGTGACCCGTACAAAGTAAGAAAAGAGGATGAGATTATGAAAATGAACCTTCCCAATAAGCTCAGTGTCCTGCGCCTTTGCATGGTCCCCGTGTTTGTGGTGGTCATGATGGTGTCCGACGCCCTGTGGGCAAACCTGCTCGGTACGTTTTTGTTCGGAGCGGCGGCATTCACCGATATGCTGGACGGCAAGATCGCACGCAAATACGGACTTGTCACCGATTTCGGCAAATTTTTAGATCCTCTTGCAGATAAATTCATGGTCATCGGGGCATTCCTCGTGATCCTCTATAAGTCCATGGGCGATTTCCCCCGCAACGATCTGTTCTGCTCCATCTTTTTCTGGGCAGTGGCGCTGGTGATCTTCCGTGAATTGGCAGTGACCTCCATTCGCTTGGTGGTCTCGGGTTCCAGCGGTATCGTGGTTGCCGCCAATATGCTGGGCAAGATCAAGACCTGTACCCAGATCGCTTGCGTGATCGTATGCCTTTTGGAGCGAGTGATCTATCAGTATGTCCAGGCACCCGCCTTCCTTGAGGAGTGGCTGCCCTTCTCTCTGTTCACCACGGTGATCATGCTGTTCTTCACCCTGTGGTCGGGAATCAACTATTTGGCTTCCTATTGGAAGTACATGGATCCGCAAAAATAACGCATCACAAAAAACGAGTAAAAGTTTTCGCCCACCTTTTTCAAAAGGCGGCGCAGTGGAGGCTGCGCAAGCCTCCTCGCCGCTCGCAAGCGGCGAAATCTCCTCGGCGTTTTCTTTTGTTAACTTTTCTTTTGCGCCTGCGGTGTCAAAAGAAAAGTGGCTAAGAAGTTCGCACGATCGAAAGAATGCCGTGACCTTGAATTATATAAAAGAGACTGTCTCAAATTTGCGATTTGAGACAGCCTCTTTTTGCTTTTACAGTATCCTTTTCAACAGCGCCCGCAGCTTCGAGCCCTTTTTAAAGAGCAACACGCCCACCGCATACACAACATCGTTGTGCAGGATCTTGTCCTTTGTGCGGATCACTCTTTTCGGAACGCTTCGTTTTGCATCCCTTTGATACCGCACGTCCACTCCACGGTTGGAGAGGATAGAGAGGATACGGGTCACGTAGGGATCCCGTTTGTCATAGCAGAGCGCCACCGTGCCATTCATGTCAAACAAGGGGCGCAGGGCAGCATCGATTTCCATGAAATTATTCCCGAGAAGCGTCACCTTGTAATATACGGCACTGTCCCGCCAAATGGCTTTTTTCAGCTTCTTGACGCCGTAGACCTCCCCGATCTTGGGATAGAGTTCGGTGAATTTCCCTCCTAGGGCATGGGAGTAGTGGGTGCGAGCCATCAACGCCCGCCATTCGTTGAGATGACGCAATAGGGCAGCACTGTCCTTTTTTGCAGAGATTTCCTGCTCCATCATATCAAAAACCCTGCCCATGGCGTCGATCTGCGAGGCAAGACGCTCCTCGCCGATGACGTTGACCGATTGATTGGCGTGCATGCGGTAAAAATAGTACCCCGTGTGCAGGTTAGAAAGCTTTTTGGCTTTTTCAAAGGCGTAGAAATTAAACAGCACGTCCTCGCCAAAGCTGATGCGCCTCTCACCGATAGGGGAGCGCAGGATCTTTTCCCTCGCATACTTCAAAAGGGAAGAGCGATAGATTTTGTTCCAGGTCACGTAATAGGATTGCTCCCGTCCCTCTTGGGAGAAAAAGCGGGTGAGCACCTCGTCCCCCTCAACGGAAAGATTATTGGCAATGGAGGAGTCGGTCCTGCAAAAATAGCGGCTTTTTTCGGTGTGGAACGCCCAGTCGTTCATCACGATATCAGCGCCCGTCCTCTCCGCCTCGTCCAGCATGGGCTGGTGATAGTGGATCGATACCGTGTCGTCGCTGTCAAAGAACGCAAGGTAATCTCCCTGTGCCATCTCAATTCCCGAGAGCCGAGCGCTGAGGATCCCGCCGTTCTCCTTTTTGCAGAGCCGTGCGCCAAAGGCGGCGGCGATGTCCGAGTAATCTACATCGGAACCGTCGTCCACACGACAGATCTCGTAGTCCTTGAGCGTGGAGGCGGCGATACTGCCAAGCGCCTCCTGCAAATAGCCCTTGTCGGTGTTGTAAACGCAAACGATCAACGAGAGCTTCATACGTCCCCGTCCGTTTCTACCGTGATCTCCACAGCGTCACCCGTGTCCGAGACCGAGGAGATCTCCTCGGCGGGAGCTTTTTGGGGAGCGGCAGGAGCTTCCGCTTCTTCGTCGGC
>JAFTMU010000299.1 GCA_017452215.1 Clostridia bacterium | reverse complement strand
ACGGATCACGTCGGCACCGAGAAGCACCGCCTCACGCCCCTCGACGGAGGCATAGGTGGGAGAGCCCTCGAAGATATACGGCTCGTCGTCGCTATCGATGCAGGCGGCGTTGGAGACGGCGTGACGCACCAGCTCCTCCATGGCGTCCTCGGTCATCAGCTCCCCCGAGGCGTAGCCCATTTTTCCGTTCACGATGCAGCGGAAGCAGATGCCGCCGCCCACGCTGGATGCAAAGGCACTGATCTCATCCTTGAGCGTCTCGGCGCTGATGCTCTCCGAGCGTTGGTAATAGATCTCGTATTGCTCCACGCCCGCCGCCTTTGCCGCCTTGACGAGCGCTTGCTTCATTTGCTCAAATATCATATCAACGACCTCCTACGGTAATGGAAGAAACACGAATCAGGGGCTGTCCCACGTCGGTGGGAACACTGCCGCTGGCAGAGCCGCACATACCCTGGGCACGGTCAAGATTCTGTCCTACCATATCGATGTTCTGCAAAATATCCGAGCCCGTGCCTACCAAGGAGGCGCCACGGACAGGCTCGCAGATCTTGCCGTTTCTGACGATATATCCCTCTGCCACCGAGAAGTTGAACGCACCCGTGAGAGGATTGACCGAGCCGCCGCCCATCTTACGGCAATAGAGTCCGTATTCCATGGAAGCAAGAATGTCCTCATTTTTGTCCGGGCCGTTGGCGATAAAGGTGTTGGTCATGCGGGATGTCGCCTCAAAGGAATAGTTCTGCCTGCGACCGCTGCCCGTCATGGGAAGTCCCATACGGCGAGAGCCGAGACGGTCGATCATATAGCTTTTCAGGATTCCGTTTTCGATCAGCACGTTTCTCTGCGTGGGCGTTCCCTCGTCGTCAATGTTCACCGAGCCCCACGCTCCGGGGATCGTGCCGTCGTCGATGGCGGTCACCTTGGGGTTGGCGATCTGCTGTCCCAATTTTCCCGTCATCTGCGAAGCGCCAATGCCCACCGAGGTGGCTTCGAGAGAGTGCCCGCACGCCTCGTGGAAGATCACGCCGCCAAAGCCGTTTTCGATCGCCACGGTCATGGTGCCTGCGGGGCAATAATCCGCTTTGAGATTGACCATTGCCGAGCGGGACGCCTCACGTCCGATGTCCTCGGGTCTTACCAAATCGAAGAACTCCAAGCCCATGCCCGCTCCGGGGCCGTCAAAGCCCGACTGATTGACGCCGCCCTCGCTTGCCACCGAGGAGATCGCCATACGGGTGCGCACGTGACGGTCGGAGGTGAAAAGTCCCTCGGTGTTGGCGATCCATATGGTGTGGTCCACTCCTGCGATCACGCCGCTGACCTGGGAAATGGCAGGATCGTACTCCTTTGCCGCAAAGCAGCCCGCACGCAACAGATCCGCACGGAGCTTGGCGTCGGTGCTTGTGGGGATCACCCTTGCCGGGTGGATATTCGGGAACAGCCTTTCATGGAGCACAATGCGCTCCACCCCACTTGCCTCGCCCATGGCTGCCGCCACCGAGCGGGCACATTTGAGCAGCCCCTCCCTTGTGGTATCCGAGGTGGAAGCAAACACCGTCTTGGTGCCCAAAAAGGCACGGATGCCCACACCCGAGACCACGTTATCGGTGACACGGTCGATCTTTCCGTCCACCATGTTCACGTTGTTGTTGCGGGTGACCTCTGCATAGATCTCCGCAAAATCGGCGCCGCCCGCCATCGAGACGGCAAGCACCTCCTCGGCTAATACCTTTGAAATCATATCTATACTCACTTTCCTTGGGTTTCTTTTATTCTTGCCAAGCCTTATTGGGCTTCAATCAATTTTTCGAGGGTCTGCCAGAAGATCTCCACAGAACCAAGATGTAACCGCTCGCACGGCGAATGGATGTCCTTCATATCGGGACCTATGGAGATGATGTCCATCCGTGGGAGCTTGGAATAGATGATCCCGCACTCCAAGCCTGCATGGATCACGTTGACCGACGCCTCCCTGCCCGTGACCCGGAAAAACGCCTTTTGATACGCCTCTCTTAGTGGCGAATCGGGCGCATAGCTCCACCCCGGGTATCGGCTGTGATGCCGTGCCGTGCAGCCTGTGACCGCCGCCAAAGCGTCCAATTCCTCGACCGAGGCATCCAAGCGGCTCTCCATGGAGGAGCGGGTGGAAAGGACGAAGGTGATGCCGCCCTCGTCGGTGCGGATCACACCCAGATTGCGGGAGTATTCGGGAAGTCCCGCAACGCCCCGATTCATCTCGAAAACGCCGTTGGCGACACACAAAACAGCAAGAGCACTGTCGGTAGCTTTTTGATCGAGCATGGTTGCAGGCGCCTTTACACGCTCTGCTCTCACCGCAAAGGAGCGGTCCTCCTCACACAATTCCAAAGAGATCCGCTCCGCTTCCTTTTGGAGCTTCTCTATGGCGTTTTCCCCATCGGGAACCGAGATCAGTGCCTCGCTCTCTCTGGGAATGGCGTTGTCCTTGGAGCCACCCGAAAGGGAGACCAGGTGCATCTCCGTGCCCTTGCGTAAGGAGCGGAGCAGGCGTCCCATCAGCTTGTTGGCGTTGGCTCTGCCCGTGTGGATATCCACCCCGGAATGTCCCCCCATCAAGCCCACAAGGGAGATCTTAACGCACTCTCCCGCAAAGGGAACACGCTCTGCCGCCAGGGTCAGGTCCGAGCGCAAGCCCCCCGCACATCCTGCGGTGATGATGCCCAGATCCTCGCTATCCATATTGATCATGCGACGAGCGGAAATTTTGGAATAATCAAAGCCCTGCGCACCGTTGAGCCCCACCTCCTCGCAGGAGGTAAACAGGCACTCGATGGGCGGATGCGAGGCAAGCTCTCCATCAAGGACCGCCAGCATCATGGCAACGGCAATGCCGTCGTCTCCCCCAAGCGTGGTGCCCCGAGCGCCCAAAAGCTCCCCCTCAACAAACAGGCAAAGGGGATCACGGTCAAAGTCATGGTCGCAGTCACCGTTCTTTTCGCACACCATGTCGGTGTGTCCCTGCAAAAGCACAGGCGGCTCCTGCTCTCTGCCCTTGGTTGCGGGCTTTTTGATGAGGACGTTGTGCAGCCCGTCACGGTACTATTCCAGATTACGTTCCTGGGCAAACTCCACCAGAAAATCGGAGATCCGCTCCTCTCCAAAGGAGGGGTGCGGAATGGCAGCTATCTGT
>JAFTMU010000038.1 GCA_017452215.1 Clostridia bacterium | reverse complement strand
GCAAAAAATCTGCCGACAATCTGATCCACGCCATTGAGCACTCCAAGGAGAGCGGACTGGAGCGATTGATCTTTGCTTTGGGCATCCGCAACATCGGCGAGGTAGCCGCCACCGCATTGGCAGAGCGATACCGCACGTTAGAGGCTTTGACCCACGCCACCTTGGAGGAACTGTGCGATCTATCTGATTTTGGAGAGATCACCGCACGGTGCGTGTTGGATTTCTTTTCCCACCCCACCAATCTGGCTCTTTGCCAACGGCTGACCGAAGCAGGGGTACGCACCGAAGCGGTAGCAATGCCCCAGGGAGATCTGTTGGCCGGCAAAACCTTTGTACTGACGGGCACGTTGCCCACGATGTCACGAGATGAGGCCGCCGCCAAGATCAAAGCCAACGGCGGAAAGGTCAGCGGCTCCGTCTCCTCCAAGACCCACTACGTGGTGGCAGGTGAGGCTGCGGGAAGCAAGCTGACCAAAGCACAAAGCCTTGGGATCCCGATTTTGTCCGAGGAGCAACTGCTCGCTTGGCTGGAGAACGGTGAGCTGACACGTTAAGGTCGCTACACGTCGGTGTAAGTCAAAATTCCTTGATAGATCCCATCGGCAAACAGATCGGGACGGGTGGACATGAGCCGAGCATCCTCGGCATTGGTAATAAAGCCAAGCTCCACCAGTACGGCAGGCATGGCCGTTCTCCGCAAAACGTACAACCCCGAGCGCACTTTCATCCCTCGGTTGCGAAGCCCTGTGGCCTCTGTCAAGCCATCCAGAATATCCTCGCCCAAAGAAAAAGCAGCAGAGGGTCGGGAAAAAGCAAAGGCTTCCGAGCCGCTGGCACTTGCGTTTTCCGATGCGTTGGTATGTAGGCTGATGAAATAATCCGCTCCCCAAGCGTTGGCATCTTCTACCCGTAAGCGAAGGCTGGAGGCGTTGGAGGTTCCGATCTGCGTATCGGCATCAGGACGGGAAAGCCGAACCTCGAAATTGGGATTGGAGCGCAACCGCTCCGCCAACTCAATACCAATGCGAAACACAATCTCCTGCTCTCGCAGACCGCTTCCCTCCGCACCTGCGTTGGGGTTTTGGGGATTATGTCCTTGGTCGATATAAATTTTAATTGCCATAGGCTTCTCTCCTTCGTCAAACTTATTACAGCATATTCAAGGACAGAGGGAAAGTTGCCCCATGAAAGGATGGAATATGATACAAAGTGCAAACGAAGAAAAAAATAAAGTGACGGGAGGCATGCTCTATTTGGTCGCCACACCGATCGGCAATCTGTCCGACATGAGCGAGCGTGCCATCAAGGTGCTCTCCGAGGTGGATGTAGTGGCGGCAGAGGACACCCGAAACTCCTTGCGCCTGCTGACCCACTTTGGTATCTCTAAGCCTATGGTCTCCTACCATGAGCATAACAAACGGGAAAAGGGGGAGGAGATCGTTGCCCGTCTGCTTTCGGGAGAATCCTGCGCATTGGTCACCGATGCGGGAACCCCCGCCATCTCCGATCCCGGGGAGGATCTGGTGGCACTGTGTTCCGAGAGAGGTGTTCCCGTGACGGCGATTCCCGGGCCTTGTGCGCTGATCGACGCCCTGACACTTTCGGGTCTGCCCACCGCCCGTTTTGTGTTTGAAGGCTTTTTGCCCGTTCCCAAGAAAGAAAGACGGGAGCG
>JAFTMU010000298.1 GCA_017452215.1 Clostridia bacterium | reverse complement strand
TATAACTGATTCTTTTGGCGTATCATCAGGTGTACGCTTTTTTTGAGTTTCTAAAATACCACATAATCAAAATTATGTGGTATTTGAAAGGAGCAGGAAATGAAAAACACGAGCAGATTGACAGCAGTTCTTTTGTGCCTTGTACTTTGTGTGATCGGCATTTTTGCGTTTTCTGCCTGTAGTCCCGAGCAAGTAGATTTTAGCTTGGGCTTTGAGGCAGATGGCGAGAAATATGCTACGATTACAACGTCAGGGGCAGAAGCTATTACAATGCCTGAGGATCCGTCGAAGGAGGGCTACACTTTTGACGGGTGGTTCTGGGACAAGGACACTTGGGAAAAGCCCTTTACGGCAAACTCCCTGCTTGATGCCCCCTTGTCAAGTGATATGACGGTATATGCAAGGTTCACGCCTGTGAAGTATACCATTACATATCACGTGGACGGTGGGACACATGAAAATACCGTGGCATACACCATTGAGGATGCCGTGGCACTTTCTGATGCAAGCAAAACGGGTTATACCTTCCTCGGCTGGTATTCGGACGATGCGTTTACCGCTAAGGTGACCGAGATCGCCAAGGGAACGACGGGAGATCTGTTGCTCTATGCAAAATTCGAAGCGACGGCATATACCATTACCTACGAGGATACTAAGGGTGCGGAAAACACCAATCCCGCAGCCTATACCATCGAGAGTGAAACTATCACCCTGGCCACGCTTTCCAAGGTTGGTTATACCTTTGAGGGATGGTTTGTTGGCGAGGAGAAGATCGTCGAAATTGCCGCAGGCAGCACGGGAAATCTTACGCTGACCGCCACGTGGATGCTGAACGGTTCCGCCATCACCTATCACAACGTGACGGGTGCGACCAACACCAATCCCGATGCTTATAACGTGGAGGATCAACCTCTCACGTTGCTTGATGCCGACAAAGCGGGCTATCGCTTCCTTGGCTGGTTTACAGCCAACGAGGGAGGAGAATCGGTTACGGCTATTGCAGTTGGCACAACGGGCGAGCTCAATTTGTATGCCCGTTGGGAGCTGATCACCTATATCGCCACCTTTAAAGCGGACGGCGAAACTGTGCAGGAAGTGCCGTTTACGGTAGAAACTGTGGATATTACAGGTCCCGGTGTTCCCGGCAAGACGGGGTACAACGGCGCATGGGAAAGCTATATCCTGATTGCGGATAATATCACCGTAAATGCGGTATACACGCCCATTCCTTATACTGTCACTTATACCAACACCAAGGATGCTCCTAACAGCAACCCTGCCGAGTATAATATTGAAAGCGCAACGATTACGCTTGCACCTATCGAAAAGACGGGTTACATTTTCGACGGATGGTATCAGAACGGTACCAAGGTAACCGAGATCGCCGCAGGCTCTCACGAGGATATTACGCTGGAGGCAAGATGGTCGCTGCAGCCGTATGCCATCACCTATATCAATACCAAGGATGCTC
Organism: Clostridia bacterium; assembly: GCA_017452215.1. Classification (GTDB taxonomy): domain Bacteria; phylum Bacillota; class Clostridia; order Oscillospirales; family CAG-272; genus UMGS1865. The sequence continues at coordinate 353 of JAFTMU010000298.1, read as the reverse complement.
CCAACAGCAACCCTGCTGAGTATAATATCGAAAGCGCAACGATCACACTTGCACCCATCGAAAAGACGGGATATATCTTCGACGGCTGGTATGACGAGGACGGCACCAAGGTGACCGAGATCACCACGGGCTCGAACGGCGATATGACGCTGGAGGCAAGATGGTCGCTGCAGCCGTATAGCATTACCTACACCAACACCAAGGATGCTCCCAACAGCAACCCTGCCGAGTATAATATTGAAAGCGCAACGATCACGCTTGCGCCCATCGAAAAGACGGGATATATCTTCGACGGCTGGTATCAGAACGGTACTAAGGTGACCGAGATCACCACGGGCTCGAACGGCGATATG
>JAFTMU010000297.1 GCA_017452215.1 Clostridia bacterium | reverse complement strand
CTCCCCCGCAAAATCCTCTTGCTTCTTCATACCCCCGCTCTCTCCAACGCCTCCATTGCCGAATCGGCAACGAACAGGCATTGGCAGGCTTCCAGACGCCTGCGGCTCTGGTGTCCCGTGGTCAATAGCACACAATCCGCTCCCATGGCAGCGGCAACCTCGGCATCGTGATCGGTGTCCCCCAGCATCAAGGGGCGAGCATCGGGATTTTTTTCTCTCCACCCCATGCCGATTTCCTTTTTGCTGTGAGCGTGAATGTTGTCCAATCCCAAAACGCCGTCAAAATAGGCATCGATTTCCAATTCCCGCATCTGCCGACGAAGCAGCTCACTCTCCGAGGCGGAAAGGATCCATTGAGAAAGCCCGCACGCCTTGGCATAAGCCAGAGCCTCATGGATCCCCTCATACGCACCGATCCCACGGCTATATTCAAAATAATAATTCATCCACTCCACCGCCAAGGTGTCATAGGGGATTTTTTCAAAATCAAAGCCCATGCGGCGATAATAATCAATAATAGGAAAACCAAACATCTCCCGATAGTCCTCTTTGGAGCGAAGCTTTTCCATACCGTGCGCTGTCAGAAGACGGTCGGCGCTCTGCATGCACGCCTGTACGTCGTCAAGGATCGTTCCGTTAAAATCCCAGATCAAGTGGGTATATTTTTTCATCCTTTGCTCTCCTTTTCTCTCCGCTTCCCGCATTTGGGGCTTTTACCAACATCTGTGGGTTGCTTTTTCTCGTTTTTTCCTGTATAATTGACACATGCATGACTTCTCCGCCCCCGCTTCCTCGGCGCAAATTCTACGCAAAGGAGTGATAAAATGGTCACCAACACAACCGCAAAGGGGCTTTGGAAAGGAGCAGGCATCCGTCGGATCCTGTGCGCCATGCTTTCGGCGCTGATGCTGATGGGCGTCCTCGTCATCGGCGTGGGTGCCGAGACACGGATCGCATATCCCGCAAGCAGCACCCCCACCTCGGTGTATCTGGACGGTGTCAGAATCCTTGACGGAGACACGGTGATATGGAGGGACACTACATACGTTCCGCTCCGCAAATTCTGCAATCTGTTTGACGGATGCAGCTTTTCGTGGAATCAGGCAACCGGCACCGCAACCGTCAGGACCGATAGCGGCATGACGCTGATCGTCACCTCGGGCGCATATTACATCTATGCCAACGGCCACTATTTTTACACGGTGGAAGCCGTGCAAAATTGGAGCGGCAGCCTCTACGTGCCGATCCGTCCCTTGGCAAGAGCCTTCACGGCAGAATTGTCCTGGAACACCTCGCTCAGAGCCACCGAGCTGTCCTCCCCCAAGGGAGCGCCTATGGTATCCTGGGCGAATTATAACGCCGATGACCTGTATTGGCTCTCCCGCATCATTTCGGCAGAGTCACGGGGCGAGCCTCTCCGAGGACAGATCGCCGTGGGCAACGTGGTGCTCAACCGAGTCCGCAGCTCATCCTACCCCAACACGATCTACGGCGTGATCTTTGACCGCAAGCACGGCACGCAGTTTTCTCCCGTATCCTATGGGACGATCTACAAAAAGCCCAGCGAATCCTCGGTCATCGCCGCCAAGATCTGCTTGGAAGGATACAGCCTTTCCAATCGGATCCTGTTCTTTATGAATCCTCGTATTTCTACTACGAATTGGATTTCCAAGAACCGACCCTACGCCTTCACCATCGGGAACCACGAGTTTTATAATTGACCCATTGGGGTGAGTCAGATGCAAAATTGCATTTGACTCACCCTCTTCGTTTTTGCTTGATGCAAACACCATCATTTTTGCCCGATTTACGGTCAAAAATCTCTGCATCCACTTGTAGG
>JAFTMU010000296.1 GCA_017452215.1 Clostridia bacterium | reverse complement strand
GAGGGGAAGCGATCGGGGAGGGTCTTTGCCAAGTCCTGCTCCCCGGGCAGGCTCTAGCCGATGACCACCAGAGTGACCATGATCTCTCCTGTTTTAGCGCCTGTGCGCAGATAAACGTGGCGCAACAGTCCCTTTTGGGTTTCTTCATCGTATGCGATGATGCCGTTTTGATTGCAAAACTCGCACACGTGGGCAAGAATATGGGCAAAGGGCTCGGGCTGCAAGGGGCAATCCCTGACGGGGACGATGCGATGGGTGCCCGTGGCAAAAAAGCCCGCCTCGATGCCGTTTTTTGTATTGGCGACGGGGTATTGGGCTTTATTTCGATATCTTGTCAGCGCCTCTGTGGAGCGCACCTCCTCTACGGTGACGTCCGAAAGTCCCGCCTTACGGAAGGCGTTTTGGACGTAGGAGCGTTTGAGCTCCTTTTCGTGAGCATACTCCACGTGGCGGTACACGCAACCGCCGCAGCCACGGGCAGGACAAGCGTCCTCCTCCGTCCGCAGGGGGGAGGGAGTGATCAGGCGCTCGATCCTTGCCACGAGATAGCTCTTATTGACCTTGATGATGCGGGCGTCCAGAACGTCGCCTGTGACGGCGTCACGGACGAACACCACGGTGCCTGCCTCCCGTCCCTCGCCGCCCACGTGCGCCACGCCGCAGCCGAGATTATTGATCTCCTCGATAGAGAGGCGCACCACGTCATTCTTTTTCATCAGGCGTAGTACTCCTTGCCACTCTCCAAGCACAGGCAGGCAAGCTTGCCTCCCTCGGCGTTGCCGCAATCCAGGAAGATGCTTCCCACGCCTCGCTCGATCTTACCGCTTGCCGTGGGAGCGTGACCTACGATGACGGTAGTGCCGTCGATCAGCGGATAGGAGGCATCCAGGGGCTCGGCAAAGAAATCCTCGGGTTGATAGTCCTCGAGATCGGTATCGGGGTCATAATCGGCGATGCCTGCGTGAACCAGCAGATATTGCTTGCCGTTGACCTCTACCTCCTCGAACAGGGTCATTTCCTCCAGATACTCCAAAATGCCCTCTCTTTCCTCCTCGCCAAGGCTGCGGAAGCCGTCCAGGGTGGTCTGTCCCCCCTCCTTGACCCATGCGGTCATCTCGGAGATATAGCCTGCTTCTGGGGCGGCTCCGCTTTTGAGCATCTTATCGAAGCCGTGAAGCATGCGGGCGGCGAGATAATCGTGCTCCCCTGCGATGGGGTAGACGTTGAGGCGGACGCTGAGGTCGTTGATCAGCTCCATGGATTCCTCGCCGAAATCGACGGTGTCGCCGAGGATATACATCACGTCCTCCTCCCCAAAATCGATTTGGGTAAGAATAGACTTGAATTTTTGATAATTTCCGTGAATATTTGCAGTTACGTAGGTCATTTTTCGGTTCCTTTCTTGGTTCAAATAAAGCGGACGGGGTTGCTGTTCATCAGTGTTACGGTAAGGGTGGGATCTGCCGTGCGGAGCAATTCGGCAATGCGCTCGCAGACGGGGTTCTCGGTATAGAAATGACCGCCCATGACAAGGTTCATGCCCCGTTCGGGCGCCTCGGTCAGCTGATCGTGCTTCAATTCGCCTGTGAGATAGGTGTCGGCTCCTGCCGCCCGAGCGGCTGCCACCTCTCCCGAGCCGCCGCCTCCCAAGAGGGCGACACGGTGGGCAAGCTTGCCACAGTCACTGTATTGGACGTATTGTGCTCCCGTGGCTGTCTTGACTCTTTGGGCAAAGGTCTTTAAGGGAATTGCCTCCCGTAAGGTCCCGATGCGACCGATGGTCTCCTCTCCCACGCCGAAGGGGGTGACGTCGCAAAGCCCCAGACGTGCGGCAAGAACATCGTTTACTCCTCCCGTGACGGCATCCAAGCGGGTATGAAAGCTCATGACCGACACGCCGCCCAGCAACAGGGAGATGACCTTATCCGCCACCGTTTCACCGATGCTGACGGCTTTCAGGGGGCGGAAAATGAGGGGATGGTGGGAAACGATAAGATCGTATCCCT
>JAFTMU010000295.1 GCA_017452215.1 Clostridia bacterium | reverse complement strand
GTTCCCCATACTGCATACAGGGTGTATTTGGGGTTGTTGGTATCTGCACCCTCGGTGGGGGTTACATCTTTCAAGGATGTGATTACATCGCCGCCCTCGGTTAAGCTCCAGCCCTTGAAGTATTGGGTGTATGTGGTTGTATTGTTCTTTTCCGTCAAGGAGAGCAAGCCGTATTCTCCGATATTCTCACCGACATAACTTCCGCTATACGTCTTATTAAATCCGTCTGTATTGTCGTTGTTATAGTTGATGGTGTAGAACTTCGTACCCTCGGGATGCCACTTACTGTACAGATTTAAATTTCCGTTGGAAAGGTAAGAAACAATCTCGGGACCATTGAGGTTGGAGACAGAAACTTTGCATGCTTCGTCCACATACCAGCCGTTAAAGACAAAGCTTGCATAGGTAGCATCGAACAGTGGTGTATTGGTCAGGATCGTAAAGCTTGTGGGGTTCGTATTGCCGACCGTTGCCCCGTCGGGAATGACCTCACCTGCAATTTCGGTGGAATCATAATGGTAGGTGACGGTGTAGGGGATTGGCGTCCATATTGCATAAAGCGTGGTGCTTTCGTACAAAGCAAACGAATGAGAGGAGGCGTTACAGGTTTTGGACGTGCACCAATGGCTAAAATCATAATGATCACGTACAGGAGCAGAAGTGATGCTATTATTAACGGCAAAACCCGAGCCGGCATCCAAAGTCGATTTGATGGTGGAATCACTGGTCAACGCTCCTCCGTTGGGGTCGAGGGTGACGGTGATCTCCGTGGGATACCAACCAAAGGTCCCGTCTGTGCGGGCTGCGGAATAATACGTGCCCACGGTATGGTAGTACGCCGAGGCATCTGCTTGCTTGGGAAGGGAGAGAGAGCGTTCAGTTGCCTTGTAGAACGCAAAGCCACCAAGAGTCATTTTACTGCTTCCTAGTTCAACAACTACAGAACATAGTGTTTGATCATCGTAGGATCCAGAATAGGAATTAGTTGAACTGATATATAAAACATCGGTATCACGAGCGCTGTTTTTGACTACTTCTATTTTGGCATTGGAAACCGTAGAAGTGACAGTACCACCTATTTCGTTTGCTGTTAATGTACCGTTTACTTCCAATTTGGCAGGGAAAAATTTACTTGGATAGGTCGGGCTATAACAGTTGTTGCCTAAGCTGGGAGGATCATTATAGACTAAGAATGAAGCAGCTTCGACGGTTGTTCCTTTATCAATCGTGACATTGGATCCGGGGAAAAGCTTGACTTTTTGATTTGTTAAATCATATATCGCTCCTTCTCCGTGAAAATAAACATCATAAAAATACGAAATTGGAAGAAATTTTCCTTCAGAAGATAAATTCATATCTCCCGATATGATTCCGCTACTGATATCGCCTAACGCTACGGTTATTGAAAAAGCATTTAATGACGCACCTCCATAAAAATGCAATGTCATTTTTCCAAAAACACCGTCAATTTTGCTGTCAGCATAACTAACCTGCAAGGATGCATTTTCATAGAGCTGAATAAAAGAACCGGTAGCGGCAGAAACAATAACAATATCCTGCAGGGTCGTTTCATTAGAGCTGGAAAAATGGACGACTGCTCTTGCTTTAGCAACCGCACCGCCGATAATAGTGTAATTCCCGACAATGTTAGGAAACACAAAACGCAAAATTGGAGAAGTGATAAATGTTGAATTCTTGATTTTGCTGATTGCCGTCATTGCACCCCAAACATTACTTTCATTTACATTGGCATCTAACATAGCAAGCGTTGAAGAACCACCACGCCAATCGTAAAATACGAATGGCATTAAGAGAGAAGCGGTTTTTGTAAATGTAATTCTGTCAAAGCCTGCGTGCGTTTGGTTATAATCAATAAAGCCAAAACATTCAAGATACTTGTTAATTGTTAATGCACCCTTGCCGATTGTGAAGCAAGCAAAGGCATCGAATGTTTGACCGGAAATGCGGTTGTTAATTCCCGAATAATATATTCCTCGAATATCCAATGTTCCGTTTACCTGCAGTTGACTATCGAGTGTTACTACATTTTTGCAGTATGTTGATTTATCGGAATATGCATTGTTATTATTGGGGGCTGTTAGTGCTAATTTTTTTGCCTCCGCCGGAACTATTTCTGCATTATCGGTGTTTTTAAATGTTTCTACAATGTCTTGCCGATAATTTCCGTCAGGTACGTAGGTGGTTCCATCAGCTTCTTTTTTGTAACGATGCGCATATAGCGTTGCTAAGGGATTCCCGTTTTCGTATCCGTACGGTAAACAAAGTGTCACTCCGCTTGCGATTGTTTTGGTGGAGGAAATTGTCTTTGCTGTTTTGGCACGGGTGCTTTCGATATTTGTGTAATCTCCGCTTGGCAAGGCGTAGACCGTTCCGGAACCGTTGTCTCCATTGCCGTTTGCCGCTGCCAGTGCGGCGTCAACTGTAGTGTAATAGGTGTTGACATCGTCAGTTTTGTCAGGATCGGAATCCCACAAGGCCACGGCGTAGAGGTTGAGTTGGACGTCGTCAAAGGTATATCCGTTAAACAAATATTCGTAGATCCCGCTGGGGGTAAAGGTGAGCGTGCAGGGCACGTTTTCTATATAATAGAGCGTATAGCCTGAAACGGTGTCCGTGTCCGATTTTAATTTTTCGTCATTAGAGGCGGCGGACGGAGGTGTATTTCCCTTCGGTGTCCACGTCCACGTGCCGGGAATCTTTCTACCGGTGGTGTCACCGTCCTTTATATAAGAGACCGTGATTTCCTTGCCATTGGCGTCTTTGATGGAGTAATTCGGGGTCTTTCCGTCTCCCACGAGCATCTCTGTCTCTCCCACGAACAGGGCGTTGATACCCGTGCCGAGCTTGACCGTAGGCTCTGCCGAGACTTCTAGATTGCTCCTAATAATAAAGGGCAGAATGGAGCCTGTTTGCTCGCTGAGAATGATCCACGTGGAGAAGCCTACCGCTACCAAAAAGAGCGCCAGGCTACACAGAATGATGGATATGTATTTACGTTTCTTTGTTTTCATTGTTTTTTCTCCTTTCTAAGGAGTGGGATCAGTCTACGGTTTTGACCACAGTACTGAAAATCAAATTTTTTGCTGTTGCGCCGTTCTCAAAGAGGGCGGCGTCAAAGGCACAATCGGGAACAAGATGAAGGTACAGTTCCTGTACACTACCAGTCAAGTCTCGATCATTGGGAATGGTAAGCTCGCCTGTAATGAGCAGGGTTCCGTTGGTGGTCAACTCGACACCAAAGTTTTCGGCAGAAGCACCATCAATGCCCCAGCCAAGCCTAATGTAAGATTCGGTAAGCTTTGGCTCCTCATTGTTAGTGAATGTAAAACTATCAAAAAAAAGGGCGGATTCGGTGGAGTTTTCACCAAAGGAAACAGTGATCTCCACCCGCATGGGGTTGTTATTGAAGAGTTGGTAATTTGTACCGAGCTTTAAGTACAAAAGAATGGCTGCCGAGGGGCTGACGTTCAAATATCCTTGGGCGTTGGCTGTCTTCATCATAAAGGCGCCCGTTACGTCCGATTCGTCAGGGGTTCCGTCTTCTTTTTTGTTCGTAGGATCGGGATCGTAGTTGCAAAATTCGGTAAAGGGAATATTGTAGACTTGTAATTCGAGATATTCATCCGTCTTTATGACGGGATAAGAATCAAAGGAGCCGGAGTGAGTGTCCACGGTGGGAAATGTGATCGACCATGCGGAATATCCCACGCTGACGATGTTGATCGCCATGAGAAGCGCTACGATCATCTGGAGCTTTTTGAGGTGTTTCATTGTGATCTCGTTCCTCCTTTCACGCTTTTTTGAGAGGGAACAGTTTTCCATTATGCTGATATTATACCCGAAAAAAGGCGATTTGTCAATAGTTTTGGGGTATTTTGGGGTGTTGGGAAGCCTTGGCGGGCTTGGAAAAAGCTTCTTTTTTACAAAATTCTCGAAATCTCTTTACAAATCGCCTCATTTTATGATATAATAAAATTTACCCCTTTGCGGAGAGAAAGACAATCCCTCCGTCGCACTGCGTGCGCCACCTCCGAGTTGACGTAGTCAAACTCGTGGCGCATGCGCCTTCCCTTATACACAAGGGAGGCTTTGTTGCGGAAGTGCTTTTTTCAGGGGAAAATGAAGAAAAAACGGAGGTTGAGTATGCCGAAATACGAGGTATTATCGCAGGAAATTTCACAGCAGATCGAAGCGGCAAAAAAGAGCGGTGTATATCCCCCCGTGGCGTTTGACGACAATCTGGCGGTCCGCCGCATCCACCGTCCCAAGGACGTGGCAAGCGTCTGGCGCCCCACCTTTGTGCACGATATCGACAAGATCATGCACTGCCCTTATTATAATCGGTATACCGATAAGACCCAGGTGTTCTCGCTTTACAAAAACGACGATATCACCCGTCGCAGTCTGCACGTGCAATTGGTCTCACGCATCTCCCGCACTATCGGGGCGGCGTTGCACCTCAATCTCGATCTGATCGAGGCGATCGCTCTGGGGCATGATCTCGGGCACCCGCCCTTTGCCCATACGGGGGAGACCTATCTCAACGAGATCTATCACGCTCACACGGGCAGGTACTTCTATCATAATATTCAGTCGGTGCGTGTCCTTGACTCTATTTATCCCTATAACATCAGCTTGCAGACCCTTAACGGTATTGCCAGCCACAACGGGGAGATCGAGTGCGAGGAGTACCG
>JAFTMU010000037.1 GCA_017452215.1 Clostridia bacterium | reverse complement strand
GGGCGGTTCATGAACCGCCCCTACAGGGTTGGGCATGTCTATCTGCATGCAGCGGAAATCCGCTCCTACAAAAACATTTCAAATAGAACATTTCACCTCATAAAAGCGGTGATTTTTCCCTTTCCACAGTGTCTGAACTCCCTCCCTCTCGGGGGGTGCGAGGGGGAAAAAGCCGCAAAGCGGCAGGGGGAGTGGGCGGGGCGTTGTGGGGCGGTGCGGCACCACGGACGAAACCACCGTCATATTTTTTCCACAACTACTTTCCACTGCTTGCCCTGCGAGCAACATCACCTTTTCTAAACAAAGATAAAATCCACGAGTGACACTGTTTTCTTTCTAAAATAAAACTACTATTGTGGAGTTTTGGGGGTAGTGGTCCCCAAAAACTTGCGGGAGCTATTGTTTGGAATATCGCAGAGCAGTACAAAATCTATTTTTGATACCACCCCTTATTAAAAGTTCTTGAAGGGTGGGGTGTGGGGAGGGGAACTTCTTTCAAGAAGTTCCCTTCTCCACAAAAAATCCCCCGTAAAAACTTTTCCTGTAATTTTTTCCAACAAAACGTTTATCCTTGCTCATACCCCGTCAGGATCATCACCCACTTAATAGAAGAAAAATCCACAGACGGCTGCACGGTAGCGACCAGCATACGGCTGTATGGGTCTACCTCGATCTTTGTCACAGTCCCAAGCTCCAGATCGGAGGGATAGATCCCGCCGCCGGCACCGCCGGTCAAGACCTTGTCGCCAACCACGATGTCGGCGTCCTCCTCCATATAGGTGATCTTGCAAACACCCTCGTTTCTCATGCTGTAATCTCCGCTGACCATACCAACGGCGCCGGAACGGGGAATATAGACCCCCACCGAGGTCGCCGTCTCAATGACGGTGGAGACCATGCACCAATTCAAGCCAACCTCGCTCACGTATCCAACCACACCCGCAGAGGTGATCACAGGCATATAGACCTCGATCCCGTGAATGCTCCCCTTGTTCAGAGTGAAGGTCGTCATGTAATTTCCCGAGGAATAGCTCACCACCATTCCCTCCTCCATGGTAAAGGAGGGATACTTGTTTTTGATTCCCAGATAGGCACGAAGCCTCTCGTTCTCCTCCTCCAAGGCGGTAAGAGAATCCACCTGCTCCTTCAAGGAGTCGTTTTCCTCCCGCAGAGCTTGATTCTCACCGTCGAGAATATCAACACTTGTAAAATACCGTCCAATGCCCTCAAACCCGTCACAAACGGCGCTGACGCACCACCGAACGGGAAAGGTCACAGTGCCTACAATATTTTTTGCAAGACTCTGATACCCCATCATAGCAAACACCGAGGGCACAACGGCAAGCACCACCGCTACACACAGGCATATCAAAAAAAATTTGTTGCGAAATAATTTCATGATCTGCCTCCTTGTGTAGAATTAGATGGATTTTTTCGTGGGGAAAACTTTTCGGGAAAAGTTTTCCCGCCATGCCATGCATGGCTTGCCCCTATCGTTCAAGAATTTTTGAACGTGGAGAATATAAAACAAAGTTTTAACTGCTTTGCGCTGTTCTCGGCATTAGCTCCACCGTGTAGGGGCGATTCATGAATCGCCCGTTTTAAAAATTCTATACTCCCTTATGGCGGGCGGTTCGTGAACCGCCCCTACAGGGGTTGGTACGTCTTATCAATATGCGGCGGGAATCCGTCTCTCTTGTAGGGGCGATTCACGAATCGCCCGTTTTAAAACCTTTTGCTCCCTTATGACGGGCGGTTCGTGAACCGCCCCTACAGGGTTGGTACTCTTATCAATATGCGGTGGGAATCCGCTCTCTTGTAGGGGCGATTCATGAATCGCCCGTTTTAAAAATCTTGTGCTCTCTTACGGCGGGCGGTTCGTGAACCGCCCCTACCGGTATAAGCCTCTCCCTCTGTAATATGGAGTAAGCCATACATGGCATGTCGGGAGGAAAACTTCTTTCAAGAAGTTCCCTTCTCCACGAAAAAACTTTTCCCGGAAAAACTTCTCCTTAAAACGTCAAATATCCAAATTCTCCGCAAACTTCGCATTTTCCTCAATGAACACACGTCTGGGCTCTACCTTGTCGCCCATGAGCACCGAGAACATCTCGTCACAGGCGATGGCGTCCTCAATGGTCACACGAAGAATGGTACGGTGAGCAGGATCCATGGTAGTTTCCCACAGCTGCTCGGGGTCCATTTCACCAAGACCTTTGTAGCGGTCGGCTTCAATGTTCACGCCGCCCAACTCGGCAACGATCGCCTCCTTTTCCTCCTCGGTGTAGGCATAACGCTCATTTCCGTACTTGGAGCCCTTCTTGTAGATCTTGTAAAGAGGCGGCTGGGCAAAATAGATGTGCCCATCCTCCACCAGCTTGCGCATATGACGGAAGAAGAAGGTCAACAGCAGAATACGGATATGAGAACCGTCCACGTCAGCATCCGCCATGATAATGATCTTGCCGTAGCGAAGCTTTGCGGGGTCAAATTCCTCACCGATGCCGCAACCAAGCGCCTGAATGATCGGAATGAGAGAAAGATTGGAATACACCTTGTCAAGACGGGTCTTTTCCACGTTGAGGACCTTACCTCTCAGAGGCAGGATCGCCTGGAAGCGGGAGTTTCTTCCCTGCAATGCAGAGCCTCCTGCGGAGTCTCCCTCTACCAAGTATAGCTCGGACATCTCGGCATTCTTTTCCTGGCAGTCCGCCAGCTTTCCGGGGAGCG
>JAFTMU010000294.1 GCA_017452215.1 Clostridia bacterium | reverse complement strand
TCGAGGACGAAATCGAAGAAGAATTCGTCGAGGACGAGATCGAAGAAGAATTCGTCGAGGACGAGATCGAAGAAGAACCCGTCGAGGACGAAATCGAAGAAGAATTCGTAGAGGACAAAACCGAAGAAGAATTCGTCGAGGACGAAACCGAAGAAGAATTCGTCGAGGACGAAACCGAAGAAGAATTCGCAGAGGACGAAACCGAGGAAGAAGTCACCGAGGACGACTACGAAGAAGAATATGAAGAAAGCGATCTGGAAGAGCCCGACGTAATCGAAGAAATCGAGGAAGAAGCAGAAGAAACCCGGGAAGAAGCGGAGGAGACCGAGGAAGAGGAGCAAGAGGCTTCCACGCCGGCACCCCAGCCCATTCCTTCCGCTAATCCGAGCGTTGCGCTTTTGGACGTTTGCCTGTTTGACGATTATTTCGAAAACGGTGCCATCGTCAATCTTGAAACCTTGAAGCAGGTGGGCTTGGTTGCAGAAACCGCCACCAAATTAAAGGTCTATGCAACAGGACCCGTTAAGGGACAGTTCACCGTAGAAGCAAACCATTTCACACTCGACGCCATCAAATCCATCGGTGACGCCGACGGTGATTCCATCATGATTCGTTGAGGGGAGGAGGTATGATGAGAATGTTAAAGAAAAATATGTTCAGAGCCGTACTGTTCCTTTTGTTAACGGTGTTGATGGTGGCGTGGGTATCCACTGCTGTTATTGCAGGAGGCGATCCCACCAGAAGCTTGAGTCTGACCTTTGACGATGCCAACATTCTTTCCTGCACCTTGACCGTGAAGGACAGACACAGCGGCACCGTGGTCGAGGGCTTTAACAACAAGCCCATAGTGAGCGGAGAGGTATATCAGATTTCCGTCGGAAATGACGTAACCGTTACCGTAAGCACCGGCATGGGCTATAAGGTCACTGTGCAGGATGCCACGGGTGATGTGAACGTCAACAAAAACGGACTGTCGTGGAATCTCCACTGGGATAACTACACCGAGGAGTTCTCCGCAACGCTGGGCACCACCCCCCGTACCTATAAGGTAAACGTGTTGGATTATGACCAAGAGGGAGATATCTCCTACTATATCGCAGATTCCAGTAAGGCGGACGGTTGGACCATTGATGATCTGAACGATCCGAATGCTCCGTTCACGTATACGTACGGTGATTCCACCGAGCTCCCCAGTGTACAAAGAACCGGCTTTATTTTTGAGGGCTGGAGAGTGGTAGGCGGAAACCTCAGCGACGTCAGAAAGATCGACGGCAAGTATTACATTCAGCTGAGCGGCTCGGATGAATTTGACGTAAAGGATGAATTTTCCGTATATCCTATCCTGACGCCTATCGTGTACGACGTTTACCGCTACGATTTCGTGTATGATGCCAAGAATCATATGAATGATTACCTTGGCGAACGTCTTTCCATCGCTATTCGTGGACAGGCTCCGATGGATAGCAAGATCACAGGTCTGTATCTCATGGACGACGACCTCAACGGCATCCACAAGACCTATCCCGGATATCTGGTGATGGGTGCGGAGGAGTACGATTACGAGCCCGGAAAGATCGTCAACAAGCCCTGGGGCGAGGGCGTGGATAATAACCCGAATATCGTCAACCGTGTGTACCGTGCCATCGTCTACGATCTGGTATTCATGGACGATAGCGGCAATCCCTTGGCAGGCTACGAGGGAAAGACCTATACCTACGCCGATCCCACCGATATTGCCGATCCTACCCGCACAGGCTATACCTTCATAGGCTGGAAGGTAGAAATCTATAAAAACGGCACGTGGGTGGTGGTTGATCCCGATGCAAACGCTTCTAATGGCACACTGACCTCGCCCGGTCTTTCCTTGGGTATCCACAAGGCGATCCTCAACGAGGAAACCGGCGAGCGCAACGACCCCAACGCCATCTATGCCTCCGAGAAGAATCCCGAGGGCAAGTACGAGATCCGCCTGACGGCAAATTGGACCCCCAACGTTTATGATATCGAGTACGATTGGAACGTAGGCGGCAACGCCGACTTGGAGGCAGCGCTGGAAGCACTTAATCCTTCGCTCCCCGCACAGTTTACCTTTGATTCCAAAAACGCAGCAGGCGAGAAGAAGCTTGCTATCGCAAACGCCATTCGCAACGGCTACACCTTTGAGGGTTGGTTGCTTTGGCATTTGGATGAGGAGGGAAACCCCGTAGAGACAACTCCCATCGACGTAGGCGTTGATTTCTCTCTGGATACCTCCGACACGAACAATGCCTGCGATGTCCGCTTGGTAGCCAAGTGGACGGCAAGAACCTATTCCGTTTCCCTGAATGCAGGGGACGGAGTTGCAGAAGGGTACACCCCCTCCATCTCCCAGGTGACCTTTGATAAGGCGCTGGAGATGCCCAACGATTTCGTTTGTCCCCAAAAGGTAGGCTTTACCTTCCTTGGCTATTTCAGCGTC
>JAFTMU010000293.1 GCA_017452215.1 Clostridia bacterium | reverse complement strand
TTCTCTGTACCGCCATGGTGCGCAAACGAAAAAAGAGCCCGAAGGCTCTTTTTTCGTTGGCGCACCATGGCGGATTCGAACCGTCGACACCAAGCGTCGGAGGCTTGTGCTCTATCCAGCTGGGCTAATGGTGCATATTGCGTTGCTGTGCAACGATGGTATTATACCATATTTTTACCGTCTTTGCAAGCGGTTTTGAATAAAAACTTTTTCTTGTTTCCCTTTTTCACTCTCTTTTCTTCGACACAAGATTTTGTGAAAATCTTTCCAAACCTCTTGCAAAAAAAACGGATTGGTGATATAATTGAAGAAAGAGAAATGCTATATCCCCCTCCCGAAAGGAGACAGATCATGAATTACCGAATTGAACACGATTCCATGGGCGAGGTCAAGGTGCCTGCCGATCGCTATTGGGGAGCACAGACCGAGCGCAGCCGTCAGAATTTTAAGATCGGCGCACCCTATGAATTGATGCCCCGTGAGATCATTTCCGCCTTTGCTACTCTCAAAAAGGCAGCGGCGCTTGCCAATCGCTCCCTACGTCCTGAAAAAATGACCGAGGAGAAATGCCGCCTCATCTCCCTTTGCTGCGACGAGATCGCAGAGGGAAAGCTGTGGGAGCATTTCCCCCTGGTGGTCTTTCAGACGGGCTCGGGAACACAGTCCAACATGAACGTCAACGAGGTCATTGCCAATCGGGGAAACGAGATCGCAGGCAAGAAGCTTTTGCATCCCAACGACGACGTGAATATGTCACAGTCCTCCAACGATACCTTTCCCACGGCGATGCACGTGGCATTTTCGCTAGCGGTCAAGGGTTCGCTTTTGCCCGCTCTTGACACCCTGATCGATTCCTTTGTCCGTTTGGAAAAGGAGAATGAGGACGTGATCAAATGCGGCCGCACCCACTTGCAGGATGCAACGCCCATTCGCTTCTCTCAGGAGATCTCGGGCTGGCGCAGCTCCTTGGAGCGGGACCGTGAGATGATCCGCTCCTCGCTTCCCTCTCTCTCCTCTCTTGCCCTGGGCGGCACTGCCGTTGGAACGGGGCTCAATGCGCCACGGGGCTTTGACACTTTGGTGGCAGAGGAGATCTCCCGTTTGACGGGGGAGAGATTTGTGACGGATGAAAACAAGTTCCATGCGCTGACCTCCAAGGACGAGAGTGTCTTTGTTCACGGGGCGATCAAGGCGTTGGCGGCGGATCTGTGGAAGATCGCCAACGATATCCGCTGGCTTGCCTCGGGACCGAGAAACGGTCTTGGGGAGATCTTCATTCCCGAAAACGAGCCCGGCTCCTCCATCATGCCAGGCAAGGTCAACCCCACCCAATGCGAGGCGGTGACCATGGTTGCCGCACAGGTGATGGGCAACGACGTGACCGTAGGCATGGCGGCATCCCAAGGAAATTTTGAATTGAACGTCTTTATGCCCGTGCTCGCCAACAGCTTTTTGCAATCGGTACGTCTGTTGAGCCAGGTGATGGAGTCCTTTGAAGCCAACTGCGTCAGGGGCATTGTTGCCAATCGGGAAAAAATGCAGCGGAATCTGAACGAATCGCTGATGCTGGTGACGGCGCTCAATCCCTATATCGGATATGAGAACGCCGCAAAAACCGCAAAGCTGGCGTATGAGGAAAGCATTACGCTCAAGGAGGCTTGCGTTCGCTTAGGGTTTTTGAGTGAGGAAAAATTTGATGAGGTCTTTCATCCCGAGGAGATGGTATAAGCAATGAAACGAGGAAAAGAGAGCAAAAATCTCACCGAAGGGGCGTTGATCCCGCAGATCCTTTTGTTCACGCTCCCTCTGATCGCAACTGCGATCCTACAGCTGTTATTCAACACGGCGGATATGATCGTGGTGGGGCGTTGGGGCGGAGACACGCCCGAGGCGTGCGCCAATTCTCTGGCGGCGGTGGGCTCCTGCGGTTCCCTCATTACCATGCTGGTGAATCTGTTTTTCGGTATTTCGGCGGGAGCGGGTGTTTGCGTTGCCTACGATATCGGGGCGGGGAACGAGGAGGACGTGAAAAAAACGGTGCACACCTCGGTTTTGACCGCACTGCTCTCGGGAGCATTCGTTACGGTGATGGGCATTCTTGTTTCCCGTCCTGCGCTCGCTCTCATGGGAACGGATGCATCCATTCTTGACGAGGCGACCCTTTACATCACGGCGTACTTTTGCGGTATGCCTGCCAATATGCTCTATAATTTTTGCGCATCGATCCTCCGTGCCAAGGGGGACAGCGCACGCCCGTTGATCTTTTTAACGGTTGCGGGGGTGGCAAACGTGCTTTTAAACCTGTTGACGGTGATCGTGTTCCGTTTGGGCGCTTTGGGGTTCGGTGTTGCGACGGCAGCCTCTCAATGGATCTCCTGCATTCTGGTGGTGATCTATATGCTGCGCATGGAGGGACCGTGCCGTATTGAGCTTGGGCTTTTGCGCTTTGATCTTTCCAAGCTGCGCCGCATTTTGTACAACGGCATTCCCGCAGGTGTGCAGAGCCTTTTGTTCTCGGTTTCCAACATCATGGTGCAGGCGTCGGTCAACTCCTTTGGTCCTGTGGTGGTTGCGGGAAACACGGCGGCGGGGAATCTTGACGCTTACATTTATGCAACGCAAAACTCTCTCTTTCTTGCCACCCAGACCTTTGTGGCGCAGCACAACGGCGCACAGAAATTTCAGCGCATGAAGAAGGTGGTGCTTTGCTGCTCGGGATTGGTGGTTGTGGTTGGCCTTCTTGTGGGAGGCGTCATCTATCTGCTTCGGGATCCGCTTTTGCGCATCTATGCCCCCGACAATCAAAGCGTTGTGGATGCGGGAGCGATCCGCTTGACGGTGATGTGCGCCACCTATTTCCTTTGCGGCTTGATGGAGGTGGGCAGCGGTGTCCTCAAAGGGCTTGGACGGGCGATTTCCTCTACCTTGATCACGCTGTTCGGAGGCTGTGGGCTTCGTATCGTTTGGATCCTGACGGTGTTTGCGTACGTAAAAGCAACTGCCGATCCCACCACGGCACTGTTCACGCTGTATCTTTCCTATCCCGTGACTTGGTTGATGACCGCTCCCGTGCTCTTTGGTTTTGGGGCGTTCCTGATCCATCGGGCGATCAAGGGAGAAAAAGAGAAAGCGAAATTATTACTTTGATGATGAAAAAATAAGAAAAAGGGGCTGAGTTGATGACTTAGCCTCCCTTTTTGTATTCTGAAAACCACCAGCGGTTGGTGGTTCCAAAAAGCTTTAGCTTTGCACGGATTATTTGTCCGAGCTAAGCGAGAAATCAAGTAGCCTTCTCCTGAGGGAGAAGGTGGCAGCCGCAGGCTGACGGATGAGAAGTTAGTTTAACTGTTCGGTGACACTTCATCCACCGCCTGCGGCGGTCCCCCTTCCCCACCGGGGAAGGCTAAAATAATTGCCACATCTGTGGCGGTGAGGTAACTACTGCAAGTATGACTTGTTTAAAGTGCTAACCCAGGAAAACGTCGCTTGGGCGTGCTGCTCGCAGCATACGGAGATCAAAAATTCGTCTTGGCGCAGGGTCTGATAAAACAGCCTGCCCGTCTCTTGCAGCCCAACGGTATCGGCTGCCCGCAGTCCCGAGAGCCCCACGCCGCTGTGTTTAACCGTTGCCTCTTTTCGGG
Organism: Clostridia bacterium; assembly: GCA_017452215.1. Classification (GTDB taxonomy): domain Bacteria; phylum Bacillota; class Clostridia; order Oscillospirales; family CAG-272; genus UMGS1865. The sequence continues at coordinate 675 of JAFTMU010000293.1, read as the reverse complement.
TCCAGATCTCCAAAAACGCAGCCGCAGACCCCTCTTTTTTCAGCGCCTCCTGCTCCAAAGGAGAGAACCATCGGCGTGCCAGCCTTTCGGTATCGGTGTGCTCCGTGCGGTGGAGGAGCTCCACGTCCAACCCGATCTCCGTGGCTTCTGCATTTTTTAAAACGGCGCAAAAAACCGCCTCACGGGTGTGGGAAATACTGAATTTTATCTCCGAGCCATCCAGGCGGGGCTTGCCGTTTTCGTAAAGCAATTCCCCCTCGGCACCCGAACTATAAAGCAGAGATAAGCCCCCAAGGCTCAGCCGTTCCGCTTCTCCCTTGGCGTGAGGATGCGCCTCGCTCCACGCCGCTCTCCACTGACAGGGCAGGGAAGAACGCAGCTTCTCACTGTTTTGAAGCACAGACAGACGTGCGCCGAAAATCTGTATCATTTTCTTCCCCTCCTTGCTTTTTTCTTCATTGTATCACATTTTCTGCCTTTTGGGAAGAAGAGAGGAAAAAAATCTCCAAAAAACACAAAAAATCCCTTGACAATCCCGCCCCGATCACGTATAATGGAATTAGAATCATTCTATTTTTTGGAGGCGAAATATGACAAAGCAAAGAGAACTGATCATGAGTATTTTAAAGCAATCGGACCGTCACTTGACTGCCGATGAGATCTTTTTTCTCGCCA
>JAFTMU010000292.1 GCA_017452215.1 Clostridia bacterium | reverse complement strand
CTTACGAACACTCTCTTCGGTCACACCCTCTACCAGGGCGGCCAAGTTTTTGGCGATCAGATCGGTATATTGGATTCCCTCCGCATTCCCGGCGGCGTCCAGCTCCTGCTGGTAAGCAAGAATCCGGGACGGGTCGATAAACAAACGGTAGGTTGTGATATTGGTGGCAAGCACGTTGCCGTTGATGTCGTAAATCTTGCCTCGATCCGCAGGAACCGAGGACTCAGTGGTCATTTGGTTAATCACCTTGGACTGATAGGAATCAAAGTTGACCGTTTGGATGATGAGAACTCGAATCATCAATGCCGCAAAAATGGCAAAAATGAGAACGCCCACCACAGTAGAGCGGCGAAGTGCCCCGCTGTTGACCGATTCTGTTGCCATCTTTCGGCCTCCTCCTATCGGTGTATTTTTGTTGATAACTGTATTATGTTATGAAAAGCTGTCGTCTTTTATGCACGGATGGCAAGATCAGTCAAGCTTGATCCCGAAAGCGGACAGCAAAGCGGAAAAACTGATTTCCTCTTCGCTCTCCTCGGCTACCACGACTTCCTCGGATTCCAATTGCAAATATCGATTGTCTGCATAATGTCTTGGGATCATGCCCATTGACTTTGACTCGTCCTCAATTTCATTGATATCATATTTCAGGTCTAACTTTCCTTGCAGATCGGCCTGCTCAGCTTCCAAGGTTGCGATACGGCTGTTTACATCACCCAACTCACCGGATGCATTTCCAACCATAACCGATCCCCCCACGATCAATCCGAGGGAAAGGGTGAAAACCGCCATGGTAGAAAGCACCGTAACGGGAATCCGTTTGATCGGCAGCTTGGTTCTGCCCTCCACAGGCTCCTTTGGAAACCATTTTTTTGCAAGTTCTTTAACGGCCGACCATACGCCCTCTATGTGACCCTCCTTTGAGCCTGATTCAGAACGAGTCAGACCGCCCTTTTCGGACCCATTGGTCCGCCGTTGGGGAACGGCTTTGTTGGCGGCTGCTTCCGCCTCGGCGGCGGTGGGAACGGTGGGGCACAAAAAGGCTCTGCGGCTCTTGAAATAACGGACGAAATCAGCAGAGGTCATATATTTACTTCCCATGTATTCGCCACTGCGATACAGGTCGCCGATTCCCGAGCGGCTGTCAAACAGAACACGGCTCTGTGCCGCTCCGTTGACATCCGACCCCTCTTTTTCGGCACGGCGAGCAATCTCATTGCGCATATTACTCGCAACACCTCTCCCCTGATAACGGGCGCGAAGCTCCTCGATACAGCGGCGATAGGAATCATTCATCTCAACGGCCATGGTTACCTCCCTTGTTTCGTTCCTCAATGTTTCTGATATCTTTTCTTTCGGCTACAGTCTTCAAAGCTTCTCCGCCACTCGAAGCTTTGCGCTTCGGGAGCGGGGATTGACTGCCAGCTCCGCAGAGCTCGGCAAAATGGGTTCGCGGTTCACCGCCTTCAAAACGGGACGGTTGTTGCACACGCAAATAGGAAAATTCTTCGGGCAGGTACAGCCCTGCGCCAAGGAGGCAAAGGTTTGCTTGACAATGCGATCCTCCAACGAATGGAAGGTGATGATCGCAATGCGTCCTCCCTTTTTGAGCAACCGAGCTGCATCTCGTATGGCAGGCTCGATCACATCCAACTCGCAATTGACCTCAATGCGGATGGCTTGAAAGCTCCGCTTTGCAGGATGATGGCCTCCCTCCCTTGCATGAGGAGGAATGGCATATTTGATTAGGTCGGCCAGCTCTCCCGTCCGTTCGATGGGATGCTCTGCACGCCTGCGTACAATGGCATT
>JAFTMU010000291.1 GCA_017452215.1 Clostridia bacterium | reverse complement strand
GCGGTCCGCAAGAGTGGATTTTCCATGGTCGATATGGGCAATGATGGAAAAATTGCGAATGTGGTTTTGTCGTTCGGATTTTTGCACGTTTGTAACCAAGCCTTTCGGTAGAATGGTGTAGTTGTATCAATATCTTATTATATCACACAGCAATATGTTTGTCAAGAATTTTTGTGGGAAAGGTTAGCGCAAGCCTTGTGGCAAAAAGTGCAACTGCGCAGGCGAGAGAAAAAGACGATTGAAAGATATTCAACCGTCCTTTTCTTTTATTTCCCCACCAACATCCGATATTCCGATGGAGTCAGCCCTGTGATCTGTCGAAAGGTCTCCCGAAAATAGGAGGAGAAATGAAAGCCGCAGCGCTCTGCGATCTCGTCCATAGAGCGGCGAGATTGTTTCCCTTTAATCCCTCAAACAAAAATCGAATGTAAGACGCAAAAAGGGGTGTCTCAAATGCAGTTTTTGCATTTGGTCGCCCCTGGTTTTATTATTTCACTTTTTACCAAATTGTATTATTTTTTGGAAAATACTTGAAAAAGGGAATCCCAAATGGTATAATACTATCAAACGAAACCAAGCAAAAGGAGAACTTCCGTTGATCAATTATTCCGAAATCACTCCATATATTCAAAAATTGGCGCACCTGTCCGATTCCAATAACGGCATCGTTCCGCAAATGTACGCCGAGCACGACGTCAAAAGAGGCTTGCGTGATCTTGACGGCACCGGCGTGGTGGCAGGACTGACCGAGGTCTCTCACATCAAAGCTAAGGAAAAGGACGAAAACGGCAACGTGGTTCCCTGCAAGGGGGAGCTCTATTACCGAGGCGTCAACGTCCGTGACCTTGTCCATGGCTTTGTGTCGGAGCATCGCCCGGGCTTTGAAGAAGCAGTCTACCTGTTGCTTTTCTCCAAGCTTCCCGACAAAGAGGAGCTGGAGAGCTTTTCGAAGCAACTGTCCACCTACCGCAGCCTCCCACCGTCCTTCGTACGGGATATGATCCTTAAGGCGCCGGGACGGGACATGATGAATATTCTTTCCCGCAGTGTTCTGGCGCTGTATGCTTACGACGAAAACCCAGACGATATTTCTACTCCCAACGTGCTGCGCCAATGCTTGCAGCTCATCGCACAGTTTCCCATGCTTGCCGTCTACGGATATCAATCCTATCAGCACTATCATAACGGTAACAGCCTGTTCATTCATTTTCCAAAGCCCGAGTATAATACGGCGCAAAATCTCCTTTACATTTTGCGGGAAAACGGGGAATTTTCACCCTTGGAGGCAGAGCTGTTGGATCTTGCTTTGGTGCTTCATGCTGAGCATGGCGGCGGAAACAACTCCACCTTTACCACCCACGTAGTCACCTCCTCGGGCACCGATACTTATTCCGCTATCTCGGCGGCACTGGGCTCTCTCAAAGGTCCCCGACATGGAGGCGCCAACGTCAAGGTGGTGCAAATGTTTGACGATCTCAAAGTCAACGTTAAGGATACCACCGATCCCGAGGCAGTCAAGGAGTATCTTGTCAAGCTACTCAATAAGGAAGCCTTTGACCGAGCAGGTCTCATTTACGGCATGGGACACGCTGTGTACTCGGTTTCCGATCCCCGTTCCGATATTTTGCGCCAATACGCCAAAAAGCTATCGGTGGAAAAGGGAATGGAGGAGGAATTTTGCCTGTACGAAACGGTAGCGTCCATCGCTCCCGAGCTGATTGCCGCCAAGCGCAAGATGTACAAGGGCGTGAGTCCTAATGTAGATTTTTATTCGGGTATGGTTTATCGGATGCTCGGGCTTCCGCACGAGCTTTACACCCCTATTTTTGCCGTTGCAAGAATTGCGGGTTGGAGCGCCCACCGTATGGAGGAGATCCAAAACTCGGGCAAGATCATACGCCCGGCGTATATCAATGTCAAGCAAGCAAAAGCCTATGTCCCTTTGAATGAAAGATAATGAGAAAAAGACGATTGAAAGATGTTCAATCGTCTTTTTCTTCATTTAGGTTCTCAAGTGCAACCCTAACCGATTCAACTACAAAAGCAGTGAATGTACAATTTTTTCCTTTAATAGCTTCCTCTACGCTGTCGATAATATCGTTGGGAAAACGAATACATTTATTGGTTGTCGGTGGCACGGAAGGAATTTTAAATTTTTTCATAGACAACACCTCCTGCATTGTTATTATATATAAAAAAATATTTTCAGTATGCATTGCAAATGTATTGCAATATTTGAAGGATTGTGTTATAATGTGTCAAAAGGAGGTGATATCATATGGTATGTCCCAAATGTGGATCTGAAAATGTCACGGTGACAATCGAGCAAATTTCTGCAAAAACAAGAAACAGAGGAACGGGATGCTTGTGGGGAATTGTGCGTGCATTTTTGATTCTATGTACCTGTGGACTTTGGTTGCTTGTTGGAAAAAGAAAAGGCACGAGCAAAACGAAGTTCAAAAATGAAACCGTTTGCCTATGCCAAAATTGTGCACATAAATGGTCTGTATGACTGTGATAGAAGTCTCTGTCATTAGAATTTGCGAGCGATAAAAACAGCAATAGGGCAAAGGATGACCAATTAGGTTGTCCTTTGCCCTAAAAATTATTTCCCCACCATCATGCGATATTCCGATGGAGTCAGCCCTGTGATCTGTCGAAATGTCTCCCGAAAGTAGGAGGAGGAATGAAAGCCGCAGCGGGCGGCGATCTCATCAATAGAGAGGTCCGTGGTGCGCAGCGCCTCTGCGGCGTTTTCAATGCGCAATTCATTGCGATAGCGAATGGGCGTGGTACCAAGGCGTGCCTTGAAAATATGGTATAGACGGGATTCACTGACACAACAGTAGGCGGCAAGATCGGAGATGTCAAAATTTTTTTCCGCATTCTGCTCAATGTAATCCAACGCCGAGCCAAGCGCCGGGTGGAGCTTCGTGGGCGCTTCGGGGGAAAGGTAGAGCAGCGCTTCTGCGTAAAAGGTGTAATATTCTCCAATCGCTTTGATTTTTTCAATCCGTTCTCCCGTTTCAAACAGGGAATAGATCTTTGCAAAGCATTCCCCGGTGGCAGACGTGGAAAGCTCGGGAATACGAGCCATTGCATAGCGGGGCGCATCGTCGTCGGGACGCTTGGAAACGATCTCCAAGGAGTAAAATTCCACGTCGGGCGTGCCCGTGTAGACCGAGTGATAGCGAATCCCCTCGGGAATGTAAAACAGATCTCCCGCCGATACGTGAATGCTCCTGCCTGCGGTGTAAAGGGTTCCCGAGCCGGAGAGCAAAAACACGAAGCTGGAATGGATCCGTCCTGCCCCCGCATCGTAGTAGTGTGCGCTTTTGTAGAGGGAATGAGAGGCACGGAGCTCACTCATGCAGAGTTTTTTTGAGTATATCAGATTGTTTTCGGTCATAATTCCTCCAAAAAGAGCAGAATTGTTATGCTCAATGACAGTATACCATATTTACGCCGTCCTGTCAATATGCTATAATTAAATTGTATGGTTATCAAAATATCACGAAAAGAGGTAACGAAAAATGAAAGCAATTTTGGTTCAACCCGATAAATCCTTGACTTGGAGCGAGGTCCCTAACCCCATCGTGGGCGATGAGGACGTGTTGGTCGAGATCCATTGCGCCGCTTTAAACCGTGCAGATCTGATGCAGCGTGACGGTGACTATCCGCCTCCTGCAGGCTGTCCCGAGTGGATGGGATTGGAGATCGCAGGTGTCATCGTGGAAATGGGTAAGATCGCAAAGGAGAAATCCAACTACAAGCTTGGCGACGAGGTCTGCGCACTCCTTGGCGGCGGCGGATACGCCGAGTATGCCAACGTCAAGTACGATATGCTCATGCCCGTTCCCAAGGGACGCACCATGGCAGAGGCATCCGCTATGCCCGAGGCATACGCCACCGCATACCTGAATCTCTTCATCGAGGGTAAGGCAAAGCCCGGCAACACCCTTTTGATGCACGCAGGCGCCAGCGGACTTGCTTCCGTTGTCATTCCCATGGCAAAGGCGTTCGGCTTGCGTGTTATCACCACCGTTCTCTCGGATGAGATCGCCGAAAAGATCAAGCCCCTGTGCGCCGATCTGGTGGTCAATACCAAGAAGGAGAACATCGCCGAGGTGCTCAAGGCACAACTCGAGGCAGGAACTCCCGTGGATATCGCCATCGACTGTTTGGGCGGCAGCTTCATGGGCGGATGCTTGCCTTATCTTTCCCACGGTGCACGCTGGATCATGATCGCCGCATTGGCAGGTCAGATCACCGAGATCGACCTCAAGAATATCTACGTCCGCAACGTTCGCATCATCGGTAGCACCCTGCGCTCCCGTACCCCCGCCTTCAAGGCAGAGCTCCTGGCGCAATTGGTCAAGGACGTTTGGCCCAAGGTAGAGGCAGGCGAGATGAAGCCCTCCATCTACAAGATCCTGCCCATCACCGAGGCAGAGGAGGCACACGCTATTCTCCAAAGAGGGGAGAACGTGGGCAAGGTCGTACTGCAAGTCAAGTAAGCTTGGAGGAGCAAAATGAGCACGCAAAAAAAAGTTCTGATCCCGGGCGGAACAGGCGCCATGGGCGTCTATCTGGTTCCCGAATTGTTAAAGCTGGGGTATGCCGTTGACGTGGTATCCTTAGACGATAAGGTGTCCGACGATCCTTCCTTGCGCTATTTCAAGGCGAATTTCAAGGAGGAGGGCGTTGCCGAGGAGTTCCTCAAAAACGGATACGACGGCATCATCGACTTCATGGTGTACGAGACCCACGAGTTCAAGGAAAAGGTATTTCCGCTGATCGAGAATTGCGGTCACTACATTTTCCTTTCCTCTTACCGTGTCTATGCCAACGAGGAGCACCCGATCACCGAGACCTCGCCCCGTCTGTTGGACGTTTCCACCGACCGTGAGTTTTTGGCGTCGGACAACTATTCTCTTTATAAGGCAAGAGGCGAAAATTTCCTGAATTCCTCCGATCTTAAAAACTGGACGGCAGTCCGTCCCGCCATCACCTTCTCCCAGCGCCGTTATCAGCTGGTGACCATGGAGGCAGGTGTCATCGTGCAAAGAGCCAGAGAGGGCAAGACCGTCATTCTTCCCGAGGAGGCAATGAACGTGCAAGCCACCATGACCTGGGCAGGGGATGTGGCAAAAATGATCTCCCGTCTTTTGTTCAACGAAAAGGCATACCGTGAGGTCTATACCGTTTCCACCTCCGAGCACAACACCTGGGGGACCATTGCCGAGTACTACCGTGAGCTGATCGGTATGAAGTACATCACCGTACCGAGAGACGTTTTTTTGAGCATCACCGCTCCCGAGGGCGGTATGGATTCAGTATGGCAGTTGGATTACGACCGCCTGTATGACCGCATTGTGGATAACACCAAGATCCTCAATGCAACGGGGCTCAAGCAGTCGGATTTCACCACCGTGTACGACGGACTCAAGCGAGAGCTTTCCAATCTGCCCAAGGATGTGGTTTTCTCCGATCCCCGCAACGCTTACATGGATGCGTATCTCAAGGAGCATAATTTAGCATAACCAAAATCTGCGCCGATGGGTTTTCCCGTCGGCGCTCAATTTTACTCGATTTGTGGAAATTAAACAAATATAACATCACCAAAAGAAATTTGCAGTAAAAAGCATTGACAATCCTTCCTTTTTCTGCTACAATGTAATAGGAGAGATCCAAAAAATGTATTGAAAGGAGCAAAACGATGAAAAAAGTATTGGTCATGTTCTTGTTGATTTGCCTCCTTCTTCCCATTGCATCGTGCATCGGTGGAGGTGGGGGAAGCGAACCAACCACAACCACCAAGGATGAAAATAGCTGCGGTGGATGGCCGCCGCCCCCACCGCCAACAGAGGGGTACGTATATAAGGGATATGTTTCCTGGAATGGGATGGCTTACCGTTCCGATGATCTTGCTTGGCTTTATAATGATACCCCCGACAAGGATAGCATTTCCGCTTCCGTTTATTACCGCAATCAAGCGATCCAATGGGCACGTGGCTGCACCGTTATAGATCGTGCGCAAGCCATGGATAGTGTCTATGAGGAATGGTCCTCTTTTCAAAATAACGGCGAAAAGTTTGAGGTCGCCGTGATGGGAGCAAAAACCTCCGCACTTCTTGCCGCCGACGGGTACCTTCATGACTTGGATATCATCGCAGAGTACACGAAGGGTTCCATTGAGGATGAGATCTTCGATCAGAACTCCGTCAAAGAGCTGGAAATCAAGGACCACCTTTATTACGTTGCGGGAGATATGAATCTCTCTCCGTTTAACAACTCCCCCGCAACCGTCTTTAATGTGGATCTTTTTTCTGAGTGGAAGAATACGATCACCGAGGAGCTGGGAGATGGATACGGCGACCTTTACAAAATGGTAGAGGACGGCACCTGGACGCTGGAGGCAATGTTGTCCATCGCTGACCTCGTTACCTACGATGTTGTAACCAACGATGGCGCTTTGAGTTATGAGAAGGGCGACACGATCGGATATTTCGCCTATTCCGCCTCTCCCGTATTCCATTGGTTTGGCGAGGGAATGCGCATCGCCAGACAGATCGACGGGGAGATCACCATGGACGGCGTTTGCAATACGATCAAGGCAGGTCAAACCTATAATGCTTTGTTTGAAATCTTCAATCAGCCCGTAGCAGGCTCCAAGATCCCCATGGGTGATTCGGCAGCCAGAAGGGAAGAATTTAACAGCGGCAATGTTCTTTTTGC
>JAFTMU010000290.1 GCA_017452215.1 Clostridia bacterium | reverse complement strand
CATCAAAAACATCCTTTACGGAAAAAGTCAGAACCCGGGGATCGTCACCATAAAAATGCTTTGTGACGGCTTCGGCATCACCCTGCTTGATTTTTTTGACACCGAGGAGTTCAGAAATTTAGAGCAGGAAATCAAATAACAGAAATCGGTCGGCTTGGCAATCATCCAAGCCGACCGATTTTTCTTCTTTTCCTTCTTATATCTGCACCCTCTTATTCCGCATCATATACTCGGTGGGCGTTTCTCCCGTCGCAGCCTTGAAGCTGCGGCAAAAGTGGTAGGGGTTGGAAAAACCGCATTTTTCGGAAATGGCGACCATCTTATGCTTCCCCTCCGAGAGCAGCTGCTTTGCCCGATTGATCCGCAGCTCGATCAGGTATTGCCTTGGGGTGGTGCGCATCTCGCTCAAAAACAGCTTGCGGAAATAGACCTCGCTGATCCCCGCCGCTCGGGCGATCCGCTCATTGGTCAAATCACACTCCCCATAGTGCTCCTCCATGTATCGCAGGGCAGGCGCAAGGGTGGGCGACGCCTGCGGGGTGAGCAAGCGGGAGAGCATTCCGTAAAAGACGCTGAGCAGCTTCATTCTGCTCCCCTCCACCAAAAAGAGAGAACGCATCTGCTCGTATTCCCTCAAAAACCGCTCTCTGTCGTGAAGCGGGATCACCACGTGGCGGTCGCACAAAGGCTCTCGGCAGACGAAATTGATCAAGGGAAATTCTCCGCTCTTGTCCCCGTAAAAGGTGTAGCTTTCCCCTTGGGGAAGCAGGATGGCGTGATCCCGATCCGTGACGTATTTTCTACCGTTATGCACGTAGGTAATCTGTCCCTCATAGCAAAAGGAAAGCCCGTAGGTTTTGCGGTCCCGAATGGTCTCGATCCGCCCCTTGGGGGAGTTGACGGTGAAAACACTGTCGATCTCGGTCACCACGATATTATAAAAGCCCGCATTGATCATCATCCTCGCCTCCTTTTTCTCTATTATACTGTTTTTATCAACAAAAATCAAGTATTTTACTAAAATAATATCGGAAATGTCAATATAATATCGTTTTTATCATTGAAAAGAGCAGAGATTCGTTCTATAATGTGAGTAATCTTGAAAAGGAGAACAAAAGCATGGATTTTGAAAACAAGGTCGCCATCGTCACAGGCGCCGCCTCGGGCATGGGGCTTCTGTTTGCCCAAAGCTTTGCAACGCTGGGTGGCAACGTACTCATGTGCGACGTCAATCAAGCTGTTTTAGAGGAAAAAGCCGCAGAGATCAACCAAAAGGGCGCAGGAAAAGCAGTCCCTACCCTGTGCGACGTGCGAAGCTACGAGGACATCTGCTGCGCCCGTGATCTGGCCGTAACGTCCTTTGGACGCATCGATATCGCCGTCAGCTTTGCGGGAGGCGCCGCCTACCGCATGCAAAAGGTGGACCGAGAGAAATATCCCGAATTTCCCGACGTTCCCATCGAGGTCTATGATTGGGGCTTGGACGTCAACCTTAAAGGCCCCTTTTACCTTGCCCACGCTGTGATGAAGCAGATGCGGGAGCAAAAAGGCGGACTGATCATCAGCATCGGCTCTATCAGCGGCATGGAAGGAGACTCCCTCAGCGTGGAATACCCCACCGCAAAAAGCGGTCTGATGTTCGGTCTGACTCGCTCCTTGGCGCAGGCGGGAGCCAAGCACGGGATTCGTGCCGTCTGCATTTCCCCGGGTCCCGTGCTGACCCGAGCCAACATGGCAGGCATGAAAACGCTCCTTGGCAGAGCCGCAGAGCCCAAGGAAATCATCGATCTGATCCTGTTCGTCGCCTCCGAAAAGGGACAATTCATCAACGGCGAAAACATTATGATCGACGGCGGCAGAAACGCAATGCAAAGGGAGAATTATTGATATGGCTACATTTTTAAACTACGAAAAACCGCTTCTTTGCGCAATGATCCTGTGCAACACCCCCAAGGAATGCATCGAAAAGATCAAAGCGTCGCTGGCTGACGGGGCCGAGGCCTTCGGCATTCAGCTTTGCAAGCTGAAAAAGGAATATCGCACCAAGGAGATCCTTTGTGAGATCTTCGCCGCCTGTGAGGGGCTTCCCATCTACATCACCTCCTACCCCATCGATGAAAGCGAAGGAGACAGCGACGAGGAATGCGCCCGCTTCCTCCTTTTGGGGCTGGAGGCAGGCGCCACCCTGTGCGACGTGACGGGGGATATATTCGAGCACGGTGCGCCTTACCAGCTCGCCACCGATCCCGAGGCGGTCAAAAAGCAAAAGGCGCTCATCGACGAGATCCACCGCCGTGGCGGTGAGGTGCTGATGTCCTGTCACACCAATCAAAGCACCACCGTAGAGGAAAACCTGATGATCGCCCGAGCGCAGGCAGAGCGAGGTGCCGACGTGCTCAAGATCGTCAATATCGCATCAAGCCTTGAGGAGGTGCCCACCTACATCGAGGCGATACAGAAGATCCTTGCCGAGACCGACAAAAAGCTGCTCTTTTTGGTGGGCAAGGACGGACGGATCCTGCGCTACATCGGTCCGGAATTCGGCGTTTGTATGTACCTGTGCGTCTATGAGCACGGCCCCTTGGATGCCGACGACCAACCCACCATCAAGCAGGCAAAGGCGGTCAGAGACAATATCAGGCATTAACAAAAGTGGCAAAATAGCAATAAAAAAAGCGAAGCACAAAAAGTACTGATGTTCTTAGCGGAGAATTTGAACAATACCGCTAAGTGCGAGCATCGCATTTGACTAGTCAAATGCATTATAGGCTAACCCCAACCCCTTATTATGAGCAGAGCGAATAACAAGGTTCTGCGTAGCAGGTT
>JAFTMU010000036.1 GCA_017452215.1 Clostridia bacterium | reverse complement strand
CTTGTAGATGCCTTTTGGGAGCTCACGATTCCGCTGACGTCGATACCGTGGCGTTGCATTTCTCCCACCACGTATCTGCCGCCCTCGTCCTGTCCCACCTTCCCAAGAGCGCTGACTCTGAGATTGCGGTCGATCTTCGCAAGATCAATGGCGGTGTTCGGCACGCATCCCCCCACTGCCGTGGAAAGGGAGCGAATGTTGGAGAGCATTCCCTTTTCGGGATAGCTATCCACCTGCTTGACGGTGTCGGTAAGGACGTTTCCTACCACGGCGATACCGGCACGGTCCCCCATGATCAGGCTATCTACCGTCGTGCCGAGAACACGGGCAAGCCCTGCCAGCTGTGTGATCTCGGGATACCCGATCCCTCTTTCCCACTTACTGACCGTCTTATTACTCACGTACAGTTGCTTGGCAAGGTCTGTTTGGGTCATTCCCTGCTTTTGCCGCAACCGTGCGATATGGGCGCCGATGTGTAATTGCTCTGTTTTTTCCTTCATGACAGACCTCCTCTCTGCTTCTTGATTTGATTATATCGCTTTTTCAGAAAAATGTCAACCGACTTTGAGTGGAATGAAATCGGAGATTTTTTGGTTTTTTGTCTCCGAATCATAGACTTTTAAAGCGTTACAATGGGAACCCTTATGCTTTGTCAGTCATATCCTGTGGATAAAGCAGCTTTTATACAAAGGAGGACCGATATGCAAATCGATCAAAAAACGCTCAACAAGCTCCTCTCCATGAACGATGCCCAGCTGGGAGACGTTCTTCAAAAAATCGCCTCCGAGGCAGGGATCGATCCCCTCGCCCTTGGGCTGAATCCCGAAAATATTGACAGCGTGCGACGGGCGCTGGGATCGGTGAGCGAGGCAGAGCTTGCCCAACTCAACGAGGTATACCAAGGCTACCGCAATCAGCGAAAAAAGCAATGAGCCAAACGCAAAGGAGGAATGAATATGGATGACCGTTCCCCGGAAAGCGCACAGGGCGCACAGGATCTGTTGGGGGCATTGCTTTCCAACCCCGAGCTTTTGCGCAACGTCAGCGCTCTGCTTGGCACCGCCCAAAGCCCCGCCTCTCCCACTGACAAAAAAGAGGAAGCCGACACTGCCGCTCCCGTCTCGGAGGGGGCTCCTTCCATCAATCTTGGAGGATTGAGTGAGGCGCTGAATGACCCTGCGCTGATGGCAAAGCTGCCCCAGGTGATTGAGCTTTTAAAGCCTATGCTTACCCAAGCAGGGGAGAAAAGCGGGCAGGAGAAGGCGGCGCTCCCAGCCTCGGCACATCCCCAAGAGGGCAAGCGCCGAGGGCGTGAGGACTGCCGTGACGATCTTCTTTTAGCCCTCAAGCCCTTTCTTTCCCCCGAGCGATGCGAAGCGGTAGACGCCATTATCCGCATTTCAAGGCTTGGGAACGTGCTCAAAGCCTTGCAGTAAGGAGGAAGCTATGTATTCCCGTTATTCAGACCGCCCAGACAAAGGGATCCAAGTGCCGGAGCATTACAGTGGGTGCGCCTTTTCGGGCTACCGTACCGATGCCTCCCCTGCCCGTCACCTGGGAGTGGCAAAGCCGACGCCCGTGTCCCCCACGCCGCCCGATACGCCCGAGAGAGACCGTCCGCCCACGCCTCCCCCTCTCTCCGATCCGCCGCCAAGGGGCCCCGCACCGTCACAGGATCCCCCCCGGGATCAGGACGCTGTAAAAATTTTGGAGCCGCCGCCAAAGCCGCACGGCGCCAAGGAGCTGCCGCTCCCCTTTGGACATTTGTTTTCGCACCTTGGAAAATCAATGCCGTTTTCAAACGGCTTGGATTTTGATCAGCTTTTGATCCTCGGTCTGATCCTTCTCTTTTTGAAAAACGATCAGGATTCGGACGTGATCCTTTGGTTGGGGCTCTTGCTTTTATGCGGTTGATTTTTCTTTTGCTTTCCTTTCTTTCAAAAATACTTGCATTTTTGATCAAACTATGGTATCATGATACTGTATCAAAATTGATCTTTGCCTCCCATGGGGGCAAATAACGAAGGATAGAAATTCATGAAGCAAACGAAAAACATCAAACTGACCCTTTTGCGACTCTTTTTGGTGATTTTGATCCTGTTGAATATGGGAATGATCTATCACTTCTCTGCCGAGAACGCAGAGAAATCCACAGAGACCACCCAAGTGGTGGTGGATAAGGTGGTAGACAACGTGATTCCCGATTTTGACGAAAAGCCGGAGGAGGAGCAGCAGAGCATTCGTGCCGAAGCCTCACATATTCTGCGCAAAATGGCGCATATGCTGGAATTTGGTCTGTTGGGCCTATGGTGCCTCCTCCTGCTTTTGACGTGGAGAGGCGGGCTGTTCATCAAATGGGCGGCAGCTTTGGGGTTCACTCTGCTCTACGCCATCTCGGACGAGGCGCATCAACACTTTGTGGATGGGAGAGGTCCCTCCCCGACGGACGTGCTGATCGATTTCTCGGGAGCATTGATCTTTTGCACGGCGGTGTTGATTCTTTCTTTGTTCCTGCGCAAGGAGTGTCGGGAAACGCACTGCACCCGTTATTTTTTGCCTGCCCTCGATGGAGGCAGGAAATTGAAGATCGCAGTTGCTGCCGATCTGCACTCCTCTCCCTATGAGACCCCTCTGCAAATGATCCAAGCAGAGCATCCCGACCTGATCCTGATTCCCGGGGATCTGATGGAGGACACCCAGACCGAGGACGAAGCCGCTTCGGGCTTTGCCTTTTTGCGGGAGTGTACTCGCATCGCCCCCACCTATTACTCGGTGGGCAACCACGAGATCGCCTGCTACCACAAGGGCAATCCCTGGCGTCATCCCACTCCCGTACCGCTTTCCGACCGTGCCCGTGAATTGATCCGTCAAACGGGAGCGATCCTTTTGGACAATGAAAGTCAAATGTGGGAGGGCTTGCGCATTTGCGCTCTTTCCTCGGGGATCAACGGTCGGGAAAACAAGCCGAACGCCCAAGCTCTTGCAAGCTTTGCGGGAGAATCGGGCTATCGCATTCTTCTCTGCCACCATCCCGAATATTACGTTCCCTACATCAAGGACACTGAGATTGAGCTTACCGTGTGCGGTCACGCTCACGGCGGACATTGGAGATGGTTCGGAAAAGGGATCTACGCTCCGGGGCAGGGTCTTTTTCCGAAATTTACCGCCGGAATCCACGACGGGCGGTGTATCATCAGCCGAGGCCTTGGGAATCATACGTGGATCCCCCGTATTTGCAACAATCCCGAATTGGTAATCCTCTGCTTCGGATACGAAGAACAGGATACGAAAAATCAAGGATAAAAAAGAAAAGGAGAAAAAAATGGCTATCATTAACGTAACGCAAAGCAGCTTTGCAGAAGAAGTACAAAACAGCAGCGTCCCCGTTCTGGTGGATTTTTGGGCGTCCTGGTGCGGTCCCTGCCGTATGCTCTCCCCCGTTGTGGACGAGATCGCAGAGGAAAGGACCGATATCAAGGTCTGCAAGATCAACGTGGATGAGGAGGAAGCGCTCGCCATGCAGTTTGGCGTCATGAGCATTCCCACGCTCATCGTATTTAAAAACGGCGTACCCGTTGCGCAAGCCGCAGGGGTTCGTCCCAAGGCGGCGATCTTAGAAATGCTGACCGCTTGATGAGCGATAAAAAAGGGGCTGTCTCAAATTGCAAATTTGAGACAGCCCCTTGCGAAAAAAAGCCGATGGTAGGCTTTTTTGCGCCGGGAATTTGCGTTTTTCGTTCGCAAGTACGATCAAATACGGTCAAATT
>JAFTMU010000289.1 GCA_017452215.1 Clostridia bacterium | reverse complement strand
AAGCAAGAATCCCGGATTTACCAATTTTAAGCGCTTGCACGGCTTTGGCGGCGCTACGGTTGCGGTGATGGCGATTGATATCTTTAAGACGATCCTGCCCGTATTGAGCGCACGGATCGTTATGGATATTATGTTCGGCGCTCCCGAGATCGGTGCCTCCGTGGCTTTGCTTGCCTGCATGCTGGGACATTCCTTTCCCGTATGGTATGGCTTTAAGGGAGGAAAGGCGGTGCTTGCCTATCTTTCCGGCGTTTGGTTCGTCAACTGGATCGCAGGATTGATCTGCTTTGGTGTGTTTGCAATTCTTTTGCTTACCATCAAGTACATGTCTCTCGCCTCCATGACCTTTGCTGTTCTCAATCCCATCGTGCTTCTTTTGCTTGGCTGTCGGGAGCCTGTGGTTTTGATCTCTATGGCTTTGGCGGCTGTTTTGGTGGTGGTGCGGCATCATGCAAACATTGATCGCTTGCTCCATGGAACCGAATCCAAGTTCCATCTTGGAAGTAAAAAAGAAAAGAAATAATCTTGGGGAATGGCTGCTTTTTTGGCAGTCATTCTCTTTTTTTGCCCGTTTGTGCTTTCAAAAACGCCGTTTGAACAAAGAGGGTTTTCATTTTTTAAAAAATGTGTTATAATGTGGACAGAAAGGGCAGGCGATGAGATGAAGATTGAATTTTTGCAGGATCCTACCCGAAAGGAGCCTGTGCTTGCCGTGGTGGCGGCAGAGGAGAGCGCCCAGGTCAAGAGTCTGATGGAGCGATTGGAGAGGACCTACGGCGGAGTGATCAAATGCTTTGACGGGGAGGAGATCGTGATGCTTTCCCCCGAGCAGATCCTACGGATCTTTGCACAGGGGCATCGGGTGCTTTGCCAAACGGCAGAGGGGATCTTTTTTCTGAAAGAGCGGCTATACGAAATAGAGGCGATCCTTGGGGAGGATTGCTTTGTGCGCATTTCAAAGAGTGAGCTTGTAAACAAGGATAAAATACTGCGCTTGGACGTGTCCCTGTCGGGGACGGTTGGCGTGTATCTGGAGGGGGAGATCAAGACTTACACCTCTCGCAGGTACGTGCCAAGGATCAAGGCGGTGTTCGGGCTTGGAAGGGAGGCGAAAAAATGAAATATCACGTTCTTGGACGCTTTTGGATCGGGCTTGGTACGGGGACGGTCATTGGCGTTTGTGTGACATTGATCATTTCCTATTTTACAGGAGACGGAACGTATCTTGCGGTCATGCCGCATTTGTCTGCGCTGTTTGCTTCGGAGCTGGATGCGGTTGCGGTGCAGTTTTTGCTGTTCGGTGTGGTTGGTGTAACCTTTGCCGAGGCGGGAATTCTTTTTTTCTTGGAAAGATGGAATTTCCCGATCAAGTGTCTTTTACACTTTTTGGTGACCTCCTCGGTTTATCTGCCGTTTTTGTATCTTTGCTATTTTAACAGAGAAACGGTATGGATGCTGTTATTGATCTTGGCAAACGCCTTGTTGACCTATGTGATTTCCTGGATCACCTCCTACGTGGCTACACGGGGGCAGGTGGATTCCATCAACCGCCATATTGCAAAATTGAGAGAGAGAGGAGAAGGATAGAATGGAGCATATTATTGAGATTCAAAATTTAAACAAATCCTTTGGAGCGGTACAAGCGGTTAAGGATCTGAGCTTCCACGTAAAAAAAGGAGAGCTCTTTGCTTTTTTAGGTGTCAACGGGGCGGGGAAAAGCACGACCATCTCGATTCTTTGCGGACAGCTGAAAAAGGATAGCGGAGCGGTCACGGTATCCGGTATGAGCATTGACGGGGAGATGAACGAGATCAACCGCCGTCTGGGAGTGGTGTTTCAATCCTCGGTATTGGACCAGCCCCTGACGGTACGGCAAAATCTTATGAACCGTGCCGCACTCTACGGGATCGTGGGACGGGAATTTGAGGAACGGCCTTTGCAGTTGAGTGAGCTGTTGGATTTTTCGGATCTGCTCGGGCGCACCGTAGGGAAGCTTTCGGGAGGGCAAAGACGGCGCATTGATATTGCCCGTGCGCTTTTGCACCGCCCCGAGATATTGATCCTTGACGAGCCCACCACGGGATTGGACCCTCAGACCAGACGCCTTTTGTGGCGCACGGTGGAGGGATTGCGCCGAGAAGAAAATATGACAGTGTTTTTAACCACGCACTATATGGAGGAGGCTGCCGATGCCGACTACGTGGTGATATTGGACAGTGGCAGGATTGTTGCCGAGGGGACGCCCTTGCAGCTCAAAAACACCTATACGGGGGATTTTATTACGCTCTATGGCGCTGACGAAGCGCAGGTCAAGGCGCTTGGTGTTCCTTATGAGGTAACCAAAGAGGCGATCCGCATCTCGGTTCCCAATACAGCTGCCGCCACTGCGCTGATCGTGAAGTACCCCAGGCTGTTTTGTGATTATGAGATCGTAAAAGGGAAAATGGACGACGTATTCCTTTCGGTGACAGGTAAACGCTTAGAGGAGAACACTGCTCTTGCGGCAGAGGGGGGAGGAAAATAACTATGGGACTTTCTTCGATGATCAAACGCAACAGTATTTTGTTCTTCAAGGACAAGGGAATGTTTTTTACCTCCTTGATCACGCCTTTGATATTGTTGGTGCTTTATGCCACTTTTTTGGCAGACGTTTTTCGCAATAGCTTTTTACTCTCCTTTCCCACAGGAATGGAGCCCGAGGAAACGGTCATCAACGCCCTGGTGGGGGGACAGCTGTTTTCCTCGCTTTTGGCGGTCAGCTGTGTGACGGTGTCATTTTGCTCCAATATGCTTATGGTGCAGGACAGGGCAAACGGAACCGTCAAGGATCTTTTTGTGACGCCGCTTCGCCCCTCGGTGCTGGCGATGAGCTACTATATTTCCACCATGCTGACCACACTTGCTATTTGTCTGGTTGCCTCGGGCGCCTGCTTCCTTTATCTTGCTGTCAGCGGTTGGCTGATGTCGTTGACCGACGTGCTCCTGATCCTGTTGGACGTGTTTTTGATCGTACTGTTTGGCACGGCGCTTTCCTCGGTGATCAACTTTTTTCTGAGCTCGCAAGGGCAGATCTCGGCGGTGGGAACCATTGTCAGCTCGGGATATGGCTTTATCTGCGGAGCATATATGCCCATTTCCCAGTTTGGCGAGGGCTTGCAGACGGTGATCTCCTTTTTGCCGGGAACGTACGCAACCTCTCTTTTGCGGAATCATGCCATGCGAGGCGCTCTTGCAGAGCTGGAGAACATGGGGTATCCGCAGACGGTGATAGAGAGCATCAGAGACGGTGTGGATTGCAATCTTTATTTCTTTGGCAGTCGGGTTGAGGAGTGGGCGATGTATCTTGTTTTGGTTGCAACGATCCTTCTTTTGGTCGGTGTCTACGTGGCGCTCAACCGGTATTGCAAGAAGCACAGAGCTTAAAAAGAATAGAAAGCGTTGTCACCGAAAGGGGATGGCGCTTTCTTTTTTATGGTGGGGGACGGTCCCTTAAAAAATGGTGTTTTCAAGAAAGAATTTTGCTTTTTTCATTGACAGACAAGGGACAAAAGGGTATAATATAAGATGAACTGTTTTTTTCAAGGAGTGTGAAATATGGAACAGGTATTGGAAATTTTGAACAGACTGCATCCGGACGTGGATTTTTCCGCCGTGGAGGATCTCTATGAGGAGGGAGTATTGGATTCCTTGGACATGGTTCGTCTCGTTACCGAGATCGACCGTGTGTTTGACGTCCGCATCCCTGCGGAGGAGCTGCTGCCCGAAAACTTCCAAAACGCACAGACCATTTACGCATTGATCGAACGCTTGGACGAGGAATAATTCTTCATGCAATTTACATCCTTTTCCTTCTTTTTGTTTGCTGCACTGACCCTCGTTTTGTATTTTGCTGTTCCCAAGCGGATACAGTGGTGGGTGCTGCTGGCGTCCAGCGTGGGCTTTTATGCTTTGTCGGGGATAGAATATCTTGGATTTATCCTATACACCGCAGGCGTGACCTACTTGACGGGTGTGGTGCTGCAACGGCGTGCGGACAGAGAAGACGCTTACGTGGATCAAAACCGAGAGACTCTTTCCAAGGCGGAAAGAAAGGCCTATCGCAATGTGCAAAGAAAAAAGCGCTTTTGGGTACTTCTTGCAGGGCTTTTCTTCGGCTTTGGAATGCTTGCCGTGCTCAAATATACCTCCTTTGTGATGAGCAACGTTCGCTCTGTGTGGACGGCGTTTGGGGGAGAGAGCTTTGCCATTCCTTCCTTGCTTTTGCCCTTGGGAATCTCCTTTT
>JAFTMU010000288.1 GCA_017452215.1 Clostridia bacterium | reverse complement strand
TGGTTTTTGCTTTGCGGCTTGACGCCGCAATTTTCGTCCATAATTTGACGGTATTTGATCGTACTTGCAAACGAAAAACGCAAATTCCCGGCGCAAAAAAGCCTACCATCGGCTTTTTTTCGCAAGGGGCTTTCTCAAATTTGCAATTTGAGACAGCCCCTTCGTTCTCCTTTCTTCGCAAAATCCCTTTTTGTGCTTTGGGCTTTACAAAAAGGAAAAAATATGATACAATAAGGTATCACGAAAGCGTGAATACCCCGAAAAATTTCTTTTGAGGAGGAAAACATGAAGACCAACAGAATACTCTTTTTCGTCCTGCTCCTGTGCCTCGCCTTGGCGATCTGCGCTTGCTCGGGACCTGCAACTCCCGGGGGATCGACGCCCACGGGCGGAGATGAAACCACCGACGGCAGCGGTACCACGGGTGGCGGTGAGGACCCCGATCCCTGTGATGAGCACACCTTTGGTGAGTGGGCGATCACCGACAACGCCACCTGCACCGAGGACGGTGCGCAGAGCAGAGCCTGCTCGGTTTGCGGATACACGGAGACCGAGGTGATCAAGGCAGCGGGACACCAATACGTTGACCGTATTTGCTCCGCTTGCCCTGCTATTGCTCCCAGTGAGGGCTTGACGTTTGTCCTGAATGAAGATCAGGCATCCTACTCGGTCGCCGACGTGGGCGAATGCACCGATACTCTTGTGGGCATTCCCGAGGAGCACGAGGGGCTTCCCGTAACAGGGATTGCCAGATGCGCCTTTGAGGAATGCGTGGAGATCACGTCCGTCTATCTGCCAAATAGCATCACGCAGATCGATTATATGAGCTTTGCCGCTTGTATCAAGCTGGAGAGCATTCGCCTCTCCGACAATCTGACGGAGATCGGTGCGGGCGCATTCTTCTACTGCCAGGTGTTAAAGACCGTCGAGATCCCCGACAGCGTGACGAAGATCGGAAACACGGCATTTGGCTATTGCAGCGCTTTGGAATCCATTGAGATCCCCGAGGGGGTCAAGGAGATCGGCGGCGGCGCATTCGGCTATTGCACCGCTCTTACAAGCCTTTCTATTCCCCAAGAAATCGAGACCGTTGGAGAGGATATCGCCATGGGTAGCGGCGTGACCTATAACGTCAAGGACGGTGTGAAGTATCTCGGAAATGCAGGGACGCCCTATCTGGTTGCTGTGAAGGCTGTGGATACCACCATTACCGAGGCGACGATCGCCGAAGGCTGCCGCATCATCTGCGAGAGCGCCTTTGAGGATTGCGCCGAGCTGCTCGGCATTGAGATTCCCGACAGTGTTCTCGTTCTTGGCCGTGCGGCGTTTGAGGGCTGCTCTAAGCTGGCGAGTTCGAAGCTTGGAAACGGCATCAAGGTGATTCCCGAATATGCCTTTTTGAATTGTAACGCTTTGACATCGGTGACGTTCCCTGTGGGCGTGACCGAGATAGAGAAAGGTGCCTTTAACTCTTGCCGTTCTCTTGTAAGCTTAACGGTTCCCGAGGGCGTGACTGTAATCGGGGACGATGCATTTAAGAATTGTTCGGCGCTGGAGAATTTGTCCATTCCCAATAGCCTTGTGAGTATTGGATCGGGTGTGTTCTCCTCCGCAAACAAATTGGTATATACCGAAAAGGACGGCGTGAAATATCTGGGCAACGAAGCCAATCTCTACCTCATCGCCGTGCAGGCGACCAACACCAATATTTCCTCGGTGACCATTCCCGACACGTGTAAGTTTATCTACGGTGCGTTCCGTGGTTGTACGAAATTGACCTCTGTGGTTATTCCCGACAGCGTGATCTACCTGGGTGGAAGCTCCTTCTCCGGGTGCAGTCAGCTCAAAACCGTGCAGATCGGCAACGGTGTGGAGATCATTGGCAACTATGCCTTCTATCAGTGCAGAAATCTGCAGACCGTGACCTTTGGAAGCAACGTCAAGAGCATTGGCGAGAAGGCGTTCTACGAGTGCTGGGAGCTGCAGAGCATTGATCTTCCTGCAAAATTGGAATCCATTGCTCCTTATGCTTTCTACAACTGCCCGAAGGCAACGGGCGCTTTGGTGATCCCCGACAGCGTGACCGAGATCGGCACGTATGCGTTCAATCTTTGCGGAGGACTGACCTCTATCACGGTAGGAAGCGGCGTGAAGGCGATCCCCGAATACACCTTCCGTCACTGCTCCAACGTGGAGACCTTGATCATCAAGGAGGGTGTGGAGCAGATCGATCAGCTTGCGTTCTCGAACTTCACCAAGCTTAAAAAGCTGGTGATCCCCAACAGTGTCAAGAGCATTGCTTACCGTGCCTTTGACGGAGCGGAGCAGATGACCGAGCTGGTGATCGGCAATGGCGTGACCTCTATTGGAGAGGAGGCGTTCTGCTTTGCCTACGCACTCGAAAGTGTGACCTTAGGTAGCGCCGTGACCGTGATAGAGCAGGGTGCCTTTGTCAGCAGTGAACAATTAAAGGACGTTTACTATGCGGGCAGTGCCGAGGATTGGGCTTTGATCGAGATCCATAACCAAGGCAACGATTACTTCAAGGCTGCAACCAAGCATTACGGGACAGACGCTGAATAAGTTTTTTAAAAGGGGGTGTCTCAAATGCGAAACGCATTTGA
>JAFTMU010000287.1 GCA_017452215.1 Clostridia bacterium | reverse complement strand
CGATGCGGACTCCCGTAAAGGAGCCGGGGCCGGAGGAGGCGGCAAACAGATCCACGTCTGCTACGGTCAGTCCCAGTGCGGACATAGCCGCTTCCACCATGGGAAGCAGGGTCTCGCTATGGGTGTTGCCGTTATTGAGGGTATATTCTGCCAAAAGCTCCTCGTCCTCGGTCAGCGCAACGGAGGCGACGACGGCAGAGCTGTCAAGAGACAGGATCTTCATGGTTGGTCTCCTTTTTCCGAACAGCCAACGGTCTCCAAGGTGAGGGAGCGGCTGTCGGGGTCATTGGGAGCGTCCTTGCGGAGCTCCACTTTGATATAACGGTTTGGCAGGGCGTATGGGATCTTCTCACTCCATTCCACGAGGCAGATGCCCTTACGGTCCCAATAATCGTAAAAGCCGATGGATTCCAGATCGTCCTCGCTCTCGATACGGTACATATCGAAATGAAAGAGAGGACGGGCTCCGCCCAAATGCTCGTTGACCAGAGCAAAGGTGGGGGATTTGATCCGAGCCGAGGGGCACACCGCTGAGGCAAAGCCTCGCACAAAGGCGGTTTTTCCCACGCCCAGATCCCCGTACAGTGCCACAAAGGGAGGAAGGGTCGGATCGGTCAGCATGGCCTCTGCCAACGCACGTCCTGCGGCTTCTGTTTGCTCGGGGGAATGAGAGAAAAAAACGGATGGAAATTTCATATTAGAACAGACCCGTGATATTGCCGTCGTCATCCACGTCGATGGCGTA
Source organism: Clostridia bacterium (assembly GCA_017452215.1). GTDB lineage: Bacteria > Bacillota > Clostridia > Oscillospirales > CAG-272 > UMGS1865. Next base: position 1,006 of record JAFTMU010000287.1, on the reverse strand, counting down.
TGCGGCAGGCTTCTTGGGAAGTCCGGGCATGGTCATGATGGCACCGGTCAGCACCACGATAAACTCGGCACCCGCAGACAGCTTGACCTCACGGACGGTGAGGGTGAAGCCGGTGGGACGGCCTAACTTGGTAGCATCGTCGGACAGGGAATACTGGGTCTTCGCCACGCAGATGGGGAAGGTGGAATATTTGGGATCCAGTGCTTCGATCTCGGCCAGGGCCTTGGCGGCGGAGGCATCGAACTTGACACCGTCTGCACCGTAGATCTTGGTGGCAACCGCTTCGATTTTCTCACGGATGCTCATGGAATCCTCGTACATGAATTGGAAATTCTTTTCCTTTTCGCAAGCGGCAATCACCTTTTCGGCCAGATCCAATCCGCCCTCGCCGCCCTTGGCGTGTACCTCGGACAGAGCAAAATCGGCACCCTTGGCAAGGCAAACCTTTTCCACCAGAGCAAGCTCGGCATCGGTGTCGGTTCCGAAACGGTTAATGGCAACCACCACAGGCAGGCCGTACTTGCGGAGATTGTCGATGTGAGCCTCCAGGTTGACAGCGCCTGCACGGAGAGCCTCCAGGTTTTCTTCGGCCAAATTCTCCTTCTTGACACCGCCGTTGTACTTCAGGGCACGGACGGTGGCCACCAGCACCACGGCATCGGGGCTGAGACCTGCCTTACGGCACTTGATATCCAGGAATTTCTCGGCGCCCAGATCGGCACCGAAGCCTGCCTCGGTAATGGCGTAATCCGCCAATTTCAGTGCCAACTTGGTGGCTCTGACCGAGTTACAGCCGTGTGCGATGTTGGCAAAGGGACCGCCGTGGATCAGAGCAGGGGTGTTTTCCAAGGTCTGCACCAGATTGGGCTGGATGGCATCCTTCAAGAGAGCGGCCATGGCACCTGCCACTTGCAGATCCCGACAGTACACGGGCTTGCCGTCGTAGGTATAGGCTACCAAAATGTTGCCCAGTCTCTTTTTCAGATCGGACAGATCCTCTGCCAGG
>JAFTMU010000286.1 GCA_017452215.1 Clostridia bacterium | reverse complement strand
TAAACGTAAAGGTTGGCGACTCCGTGAAGAAGGGTGACGTGCTTTGCGTTTTGGAGGCAATGAAGATGGAGAACGACATTATGGCTCCCTCGGACGGTGTCGTTGCCAGCGTGGAGACTACACAGGGCGCTTCGGTTGCCACCGATGCAGTGCTCGTGACCTTGAACTGATTCCTTTTTTCAAAATCCGAAAGAAAGGAATTTGAGCTATGGATTTGATACAAAGTGTCCAAAGCTTTTTGGGATCAACCGGCATTGCCCAATTATTTGGCGGCGGCGACTGGGTGAGTGCTGTCAAAACCCTGGCGATGATTGCGATAGCGGGCGTTCTGATTTATCTTGCCATCGGCAAGGGGTTTGAGCCGTTGCTTTTGCTTCCCATTGCCGTTGGAATGCTGTTGACGAATATCCCCGGGATTGAGCTGTTCCACTCCGATTGGTACATGGTGGAGGGGGAGATCCCGTATATGACTATTCTGAACAAGGGAGAATTGTTGGATATTCTCTACATCGGCGTCAAGACGGGTCTGTATCCGTGCCTGATCTTTATCGGTATTGGCGCTATGACCGATTTCACTCCCTTGATCTCTAATCCCAAGAGTCTATTGATCGGTGCGGGCGCACAGTTTGGCGTTTTTGTCGCTTTTGCAGGAGCGATCTTCCTCGGTTTTACCACGCAGGAGGCTGCCTCAATCGGTATCATCGGCGGTGCCGACGGTCCTACTGCGATCTACGTTACCAAAACGCTTGCTCCCAAGCTTCTTGGCGCCATTGCCATTGCGGCGTATTCTTATATGGCACTCATTCCCATGATCCAGCCGCCCATTATGCGCCTTTTGACCACGGAAAAGGAAAGAAAGATCAAAATGACGGATCTTCGACCCGTTTCCAAACTGGAAAAGATCATTTTTCCTGTGATGGTTACCGTTGTTGTCGGACTGATCGTTCCTTCCGCACTTTCCTTGGTGGGATGCTTGATGTTCGGTAACATCCTCAACGTTTGCGGCGTGACCGAGCGTCTTTCCAAAACCGTGCAAAACGGTTTGATGAACGCTGTGACCGTATGCCTTGGCATCTCGGTGGGGGCTACCGCAACGGCGGAACGGTTCTTGGATATTGATACGATCAAAATTATTGCTCTGGGGCTTACTGCCTTTGCCATCTCTACGGCTGGAGGACTATTAACGGCAAAGCTGATGTGCAAGCTAACGGGTGGAAAGATCAATCCCTTGATTGGCTCGGCGGGTGTTTCGGCAGTGCCCATGGCTGCACGTGTTGCCCAGATCGAGGGGCAAAAGGCGGATCCTTCCAACTTCCTTTTGATGCACGCAATGGGACCCAACGTTGCCGGCGTTATCGGCTCGGCGGTTGCGGCAGGCGTTTTGCTTGCTTGCTTTGGCTAATAACTTGTGATTGGAGTGAATACAATGGCTAATAAAGTAAAAATTACAGAAACGGTTCTTCGTGACTCGCATCAGTCTCTGATCGCAACACGCATGACCACCGAGGAGATGTTGCCGATCCTTTCCCAGATGGATAAGGTGGGGTATCACTCCCTGGAGGCGTGGGGCGGCGCTACCTTTGATGCTTGTATGCGCTTTTTGAACGAGGATCCTTGGGAAAGATTGCGCAAGATCCGCAACGAGGTGAAAAACACCAAGCTGCAGATGCTGTTCAGAGGACAGAATATTCTCGGCTATCGCCATTATTCCGATGACGTGGTGGAATATTTTGTGCAAAAGTCGATCGCCAATGGCATTGATATCATTCGTATTTTCGATGCGTTGAACGATCCCCGTAACCTCAAAACCGCCATCAACGCCACCAAAAAGGAAAACGGACACGTGCAAGCGGCATTCTCCTATACCACGGGCCCCGTTTACACCATGGAATACTACTCCAAGTATGCAAAGCAATTGGAGGAGATGGGGGCAGATTCGATCTGCATCAAGGATATGGCGGGCTTGCTCAAGCCTTACGATGCTTACGATCTGGTCAAGACAATTAAGGAATCCGTCAAGGTTCCCGTGCAGCTACACACCCACTACACCGCAGGTTTGGCTTCCATGACCTTGATGAAGGCGGTGGAAGCAGGGGTTGACGTGATCGATACCGCTATCTCTCCTATGGCGCTGGGTACCTCCCAGCCTCCCACGGAGGCGCTGGTTGCCGCCCTGGAGGGAACTCCTTACGATACGGGCATCAAGCTGACAGATTTGGATAAGATCACCAAGCACTTTACTCCCTTGCGTGAAAAGTATCTTGCCAACGGACTGCTCAATCCCAAGGCGTTGAAGGTTGACGTGAATGCCCTGGTTTACCAGGTTCCCGGCGGAATGCTTTCCAACCTGATGAGCCAGCTGGCCCAGGCGGGAAAATCCGACCAGCTGACTGCTGTATTGGAGGAGGTGCCCCGTGTGCGTGCGGACGTAGGATATCCTCCCTTGGTAACGCCCTCCTCGCAGATCGTTGGTACCCAGGCGGTATTCAACGTGATCATGGGAGAAAGATATAAGACGGTCACCAAGGAGTTTAAGGGAATCGTAAGAGGCGAATACGGTAAGACGCCCGTGGCGATCGATCCTGCCTTCATCAAGAAGATCATCGGTGACGAGAAGCCCATCGACTACCGTCCCGCCGATGCCCTTAAGCCCGAATTGGAGCAGCTGCGCTCCGAGATCGCTCATTACATGGAGCAGGACGAGGACGTGCTTTCCTACGCTTTATTCCCCGAGGTGTCCAAGAAGTTCTTTGAGTTCCGCAAGGCAAAGAAATACAACCTTGACGCAGAGAACAGCGACAAGGAAAACGGGATTCACACGATTTAATTGAATTTGGAGCTCCTTCCCTTGGAAGGGGCTCCTTTATTTTGAAAATAAAAGCCGTTTTTTGGGGCTTTATTAAAAAAATATGAATTTTTGATTTTCTATTGCAAATTTCAAAAGAATCTGCTATAATATATTGTACAGTGTCAGACTGTAAAATTAGGCCATACCAGCCGGGGAAGCAGCGGAGCCCTGTACCTGAAATCCGCTATAGCAGGGGTGGATCCCTCTTTTGAGGAATGAACTCTTATGAATTGAGCCGTATCGTCTGTGTTGACGAATGGGTCTTGCGCAATCGGGACTCGTGAACCATGTCAGGTGGGGGACCAAGCAGCATTAAGCGATCATCTCGATGTGCCGTGAGGGTGCCTGTTCTGAGCAGATGGTACGAATATCGCATGGGAGCGATTTTCGATTTTGGGGTGTATGGTCTTGTTTTGCAGTCCGACGCTTATTTTTTTCGGTAAGCGGCGGATCTGTTTTTTTTGATCTGCGGAAGGGAGAGTGTTATGCATCAGGCTTTATACAGAAAGTTGCGTCCGCAGACCTTTGACGACGTGTGCGGACAGGAGCATATTACCTCTGTTTTGCGCTACGAGGCGCAAAACCACACCTTCAGCCATGCTTACCTTTTTTGCGGCTCTCGAGGAACGGGAAAGACCACTTGCGCAAAAATTCTTGCCAAGGTGGTGAACTGTGAGCATCCCGAAAACGGAAATCCCTGTGGCGTTTGTCCGTCTTGTCAAGCCATTGACAGCGGCGCTGCCACGGATGTGCTGGAAATGGATGCCGCTTCCAACAACGGTGTTGATAACATTCGGGATATCCGTGACGAGGTGGTGTATTCGCCGTCGGCTCTGCGGTACCGTGTGTACATTATCGACGAGGTCCATATGCTTTCGGTGAGCGCTTTTAATGCGCTTCTGAAAACCTTGGAGGAGCCTCCGGAGCACGTCGTTTTTATCCTTGCTACCACGGAGCTTCAAAAGCTTCCCGCAACGATCATTTCCCGTTGCCAGCGATTTGATTTTCGCCGTATTTCCACCGACGTTTTGGTGGACAGGCTGGATCACATTGCACGGGAGGAGGGAATTAAGCTCTCTCCCGAAGCTTCGAGGATGCTTGCCAAGCTGGCGCAGGGTGGTATGCGTGACGCTATCAGCCTTTTGGAGCTTTGCTCGGGCGTGCGCAAGGAGGTTACCGCCGAGGTCATAGAGGAGTCGGTTGGCTTGACCGGCAGGGGAGCTATGCTGGAAACGGTACAGGCGATCGCCGAGCGAAATTATGACGTTTTGTTTGATCAGATCGCTCGGGTGGTGAGATCCTCAAAGGATATTTCGGTATTCTGGCAGGATCTGATTTCGGTCTGGCGGGATATGATCATCATCAAGACCACCAAAAACGCCGCTTCGTATTTGGATCTGACCGATCATGAAACAGAGCAGATGCGTGCTGCGGCGGAGCATTTCAAAAAGGAGACCTTGATTCATCAGTGCAAGCTGTTGGAGGAAGCGTTTTTTGCTATGCAGCAGGTGAATGCAGTGAAGCGGATCATTGCAGAAATGACCTTGGTTCGCTTATGCGATGCTTCACTTGATACCTCTCCCGAGGCAATGCTTTCACGAATTGCTCAATTGGAGGAGCAGGTATTGGCGGGAACGATCCTTCGGAGAAAGGATCTTCAAGAGACGCCTGCGGAGGTCGTATCGGTTGCTCCAAGGGCATCTGCGGATGCTGCAACGGAAAAGCCGAAGCAGTTCCCGGAGGCATCAAAAAGCAAGTCCAAGGAGGTTGCGGAGACACCCAAGCGTGTGCTTCGTCCGATCAGAAATTGGATGGAGGTTGCGGAGCGGATCAATCGAAGCAATCCGATGCTTGCAGGGATTATTAAGACCTCTCGTGCTTTTGAAACCGAAGCGGGCGAGGTGATCGTTCGTTTTGACAATCCATTTGCCGTGCAAATGGCAGAGCAGGGAGATCATAAGGATTGTCTGCGTGCTGCGGTCTCTACTGTGTTGCGCCGTGAGGTTGGGGATAGATCCTTGACTTTCGAAATTGCAGGAAAAAGTGAGGAACGTTCGGTGATCGATGAGATCATTGAAGCCTCGGATATTGAAATTTGAGCATCAAACATTACATTATTATAAATAAAGGAGAACAGACATGAGAGCAAATATTCCGAAGGGAATGGGCGGCGGCCCTCAAAATATGCAGGCAATGATCCGCCAGGCGCAAAAGATGCAGGAGGATATGGCTGCCAAGCAGGAGGAGCTGAATGCTCGTGAATACGATATTTCCGCAGGCGGCGGAGTTGTTAACGTCAAGATCAACGGTAAAAAGGAGATCCTTGCTATCGATCTCAAGCCCGAGATCGTTGATCCCGATGATATTGAAACACTTTCGGATATTTTGGTTGCTGCCGTCAATGAGGCCATTAAGCGTGTGGACGACACCAACAACGAGGAGCTGAACAAAATCACAGGCCCTATGAATCTGCCGGGGCTGTTCTGATTCATGGCGGAATACATTGAGTCTCTCCAATTGCTTGCCGAGAAGTTTGGTAGATTGGAGGGTGTAGGGAAAAAGACGGCGATGCGTATGGCTTTTTCGATTCTCGAATTGGAGGAAGAGGAGGTCCGTTCGTTTGCCTCTGCTATTTTGGATGCAAAGGAAAAGATCCATTTATGCCCGATCTGTCAGAACTTGACCGACCGTGAGGTTTGCTCGATCTGCGCTGATGAGGAACGTGACAGGGCGACTGTTTGTGTAGTGAGTGATCCCAGGGCTGTGCTTGCCATGGAAAAGGTGCGGGAATTCAGTGGAGTGTATCACGTTTTGCACGGACTGATCTCTCCGATGAACGGAATCACTCCAGAACAATTGAAGATCAAAGAGCTTTTGCAGCGTGTGAGCGAGGACGGCGTTGAGGAGGTTATCGTGGCGACCAATCCTACGGTGGAGGGGGAAGCTACGGCAATGTATTTATCAAAGCTGCTTCGTCCGTTTGGCGTGAGAGTGACACGGCTTGCTTACGGTGTGCCCGTTGGAGCCGATTTGGAGTATGCGGATGAGATCACGCTGTTTCGTGCCTTGGAGGGCAGGCGAGACGTTTAAAGAGATTTCCACTATAATAGCAAGGCAAATCGGCGGATGTATCTGTTGATTTGCCTTGCTTTTTCTGTTTGATATCGGTTATTTTGATAAAAAGTCATAGATAATGTCGTACATAATATCGCCAAAGTGACGAAAAAATGGCAAAAACAAAAAAATGTGAAAAAAACTATTGACAAACTTACGCAAAAATGGTAGAATGTACAAGCTCACCACACAAGGGGTGAGGGAAAAGATACGGCTTTCGTGCTTGAAAAAACTTTAAAAAAGTTGAAAAAACTTTTAAAAAAGGTATTGACAAGTCAAAAAGAAAGTGGTATAATAATTAGGTCGCCGCAAAAGCGGAGGCGAGGAATGATCTTTGAAAATTGAACAACAAGAGAGAAGTACAAAGCTATTAAAAAGTATGTGTAACGGATCTCGAACAATTCAAACGAGAATACTACTCAAACAAAAGTAAAATTGCTAAGAGCAAAAGCTCGATAGTAGATT
>JAFTMU010000285.1 GCA_017452215.1 Clostridia bacterium | reverse complement strand
TCTTTTACAGGCGGTGTATAAAAACGTCAAAATGGCAAGCGATTCCATTCTCAATCTGATGCCAAAGGTAGAGGATGCCAAGCTCAAAAGCGACATGACCGTCCAGCTCAGCGTTTATGAGGCGTTTGCCTCCCGTGCGGCAAAGCTCTTGGCAGAGTCGGGAGCCAAGCCCGAGGAGGAGGGCGCCGTGACCAAGATGGCGTCAAAATGGGGCATGATGATGAACACCATGCGGGATTCTACCTCCTCTCACCTTGCCGAAATGCTGGTGGAGGGTAGCACCATGGGTGTGAATGATATGCTCAAACAGATCCGAGAGGCGGAAAATACCATGGCATCCGAGGCGTCCCTCCGTCTTGCCCGTGACGTTTGCACTTACGAGGAAAAGACCGTGGAGGAGATCAAAAATAACTATCTGCGCTCACAAAAGAAATAAGGGAGAAAAAACAAATGGCACAAATCACCTGCAAGGAGCTGTCGGCTCTCTCCGACCTTCTGACCATGGAGGAGAATTTGGTGGCAAAGTATAAGGCGTATGCCTGCAATACAAGCGACCAAACCCTGAAAAACCAATACGAGCAGATCGCACAGCGACATCAGAGACACTATGACGAGCTGTACGCAAACCTGAAATAAGGAGGAGAAGAACCATGACCTGCAATCAGAACGCATCCTTTGACGATAAGCAGCAAATGACCGATCTGTTGTCCTCGCAAAAGTTTTTGACGGGAGTATACAACACCTATTGCTGCGAGGCAGCCACACCTGCCCTCAAGCAGACACTGATGGCCATCATGGAGGACGAGCACCGCATTCACGGGGAGCTCTTTTCCGAGATGAGCCAAAAGGGCTGGTACACCGTGGAAAAGGCAGAGGAGACCAAGCTCAATTCTACCAAGCAGCAGTTCGGACAAAAAATGACCGTTTGATCCTGCGTGTTCTCCTTAACGGAGAACACGCAGTCAAATCCGTCTTTGACGGGTGAAATCCACCTTTGGTGGATGAAATCGCTTTTGCGATGAAATCCTGCTTCGCATGGTTGTAGTTAGACGGATTTGATTTCATCCAAGGCTTGTCTTGGATTTCATCTGAACGAAGTGAAGATTTCATCGTTGCTGTGCAACGATTTCATTCACCCAACAAAAAAAGAGATAACATTTCGGATACAAACCGAGTTGTTATCTCTTTCTGCTTGTAATAGGGTTTGGGTTTAGCCCATATTTGCGTTTGATCGATCAAATGCGATGCTTGCACTTTTGTCAAAACACAATTTCTCCGCTAAGAACATCACCCGCACGGCTCTCCCTCTTTGATCCTCTAATATTGCCATTTTTCAAAACGAAACCGATCACGGAAATAAATTTTTTGGTAACTATTGACAAACGTGGAAGAATATGCTATAATGAGAATACAACAAGGACAGCAGTTGGAAAGTCAAAGCCATTCCGACAACAAAATCAAACGTTGCCGAATGCTTCTGTACTGCCATTCGTATAGAAACACCGGGCAATTTTGCGCATAAGTATGTCGGACCGCACCGATATCCTTATGCTTTTTTGTTGAAAAAGAAAGGGGAAACGTTGATGAAAAGATTGTTAGCGCTGGTTTTAGCATTGATGTGTATGTTATCTTTTACTGGGTGCATTGACTTTCGACAAAGGTACTTCACAGAGGAGAATGGGGAGCACTATCTTCTCTTACCGATTTCCAAAGAAAAAGTCAACGCCGGGAAGTACTATGATTATTTGCGGAATTTTTTAGACATCGACTTACTAAAAAGTGCAGAAGAAAAAATAAGTCAGCAAGCTTCCAAATATTCGGAAAGAGGGAGTTTTTACTTATCGACGGATGAAGAAAACTATCTCTGCCTTTGCATGGAGATCGTTGTAAAGCTTGAGCCGCCGAGCGGCGGTGAGTGGCTTGAAGGCGGCTGCGGAATCGATCATGAGCATGTGTTCTTTAGAGAACGGATCACAAAATGAGAAGTCTTTTAAAATTGCAAGGAACCAATAAAAAACCATACACGTTGCTCCATATCGAATTGACAAGTGAAAACAACACACCCCCCGCACCTCGGTGCGGGGGAACTCTTTTCGGCGTTAGGTGCGATTCTGCGAGACCACTCAGGGGTATGAACAAAAGCAGAGCGGACTTGAACTCTGCACAAACGCCATCCGCAGGTAGCAGAAAAGGGAATGCTATTTTGGCGTTATGGCAAATTCATGGGATTTGCGGTGCGATTCTGCGAAGCCAATCAAGTGTACGAACAAAAACAGAGCGGTCGAAGCCGCTCTGCTTTTGTTGGTGCGCCTGACAGGACTTGAACCTGCACTCCTTGTGGAAATAGATCCTAAATCTATCGTGTATGCCAATTTCACCACAGGCGCAAATGCTCTATTATTATACTACACGGTTTTTCTGTTGTCAAGACCAATTCGGAAAATCCGTCCTTTCAAATCCGTCCTTTCTATCAAAAAAAGGGGGAGAGAACTCCCCCGATGTTTTTCACTTATCCTTTCTCGGGAACCAAGAGCCCGTAGCCGCCGTCGTTGCGCTTGTACACCACGCAGGTGTCGTTGGTCTGGTCGTCGTTGAACACGAAGAATTGGTGCCCCAAGAGATTCATCTGCAATACGGCTTCCTCTGCCGACATGGGCTTGATGGGGAAGGTCTTGGTGCGAATGATCTCCTCCTCGTCTGCTGCCAGATCATCGTAGCTTTCCTCGGCGTAGGGAACAAAGACGTTCTCACGCAACTTTTTGGCAAGCCTGGTTTTGTTTTTGCGGATCTGGCGCTCGATGTTGGTTACGGCGTCGTCCAAGGCGTCTCTGAAGCTTTCGGCACCCACCTCGCTGCGGAATAGGGTCCCCGCAGCGGCTATGGTGATCTCGATATATCTTTTGTTGTTCTTGGAGGAAAGCGTAACGTTGGCGTCCGCCTCTCCGGGGAAGAACTTTTCAAATTTAGCAAGCTTTTTTTCGATGAGCTGTTTCATTTCCTCATAAACGTTCATCTGTCTTCCAATTACGGTAATCTTCATCTGTGTTTCCTTGCCTTTCTTCGAATATCACAAAGAGAAGATCTCTTTGCAATTTCATTATACCACATCTCCTTGCGTTTGTAAAGAAAATACAAAATTTGTTTACATTTTCCGTTGATAATTGTCGAAATCGCAAATAAAAATAATCTTTTTTTGCAAAAAAACATTGACACGGGGCAAAAAGTTTGGTATAATAAAAAAGATGAGTGCTTACAAAGCCTCTTTTTTTGCCAAAATAGGGAAAGGCGGTACGCAAAATGGGACCTGTCGAGGAGCGGATCAGCAAGCTGAGACGGACGCTTTTGTATCACGCAAAGCGGTATTACGTAGAGGATAACCCCGAAATTTCGGATTACGAATACGACATGATGTATGCAGAGCTGCTTCGCTTGGAGGCGGAGCATCCCGAGCTTTATGACCCCGCCTCGCCCACACAGCGAGTGGGCGGTAAGCCCTTGGATAAGTTTGAAAAGGTGACGCACACGGTACAAATGAACTCTCTTTCCGACGTGTTCTCCTTCGAGGAGCTGGAGGAGTTTCTCGCACGGGTAGAGCAAGCCGTTCCCTCTGCCGCCTATTCGGTAGAGCCAAAGATCGACGGACTTTCGGTGTCCCTGCGCTACGAAAAGGGCGTGTTTGTACAGGGAGCGACCCGTGGCGACGGCTTTGTGGGGGAGGATGTGACACAGAATTTGCGCACGATCTTTTCCATTCCAATGACGCTTGCCGAGCCATTGTCTCTTACGGTACGGGGAGAGGTCTATATGCCCCGTGCAGTCTTTGAAAAATTGAATCTTGCCCGTGAGGCGGCAGGACAAGCGCTGCTTGCCAATCCCCGCAATGCGGCGGCAGGGTCTCTCAGGCAGCTGGATCCCAAGATCGCCGCCGAGAGACGGCTGGATATTTTTGTGTTCAACTTCCAAGAGGGAAGTCTGTATGCCGACGGGCACGCTCCCGCTACCCATCGGGAGACCTTGGAGCGACTTTCTGCTTTGGGCTTCCACGTATTGGAAAATTACACCGTGGAGACGGGAGCGGCGGCGATCATCGATCACATTCGCCATCTGGGAGACTTGCGTGATTCGCTTGCCTATGACATTGACGGTGTGGTGATCAAGATCAACGATCTTGCCCTTCGCCGTACTCTCGGTGAGGGAACCAACACCCCCAAGTGGGCGGTGGCTTATAAGTTCCCGCCCGAGCAAAAGCAGACCAAATTGGAGGATATCACGGTAGCGGTCGGCAGAACAGGTGTTCTGACTCCTACGGCGGTGCTTTCCCCCGTGCGTCTGGCGGGAACCACCGTTTCCCGTGCCACGCTCCACAATCTGGAGCTGATCCGTGAGCGGGATATCCGCATCGGCGATATCGTTACGGTACAAAAGGCGGGGGATATCATTCCCGAGGTGGTCCGCTCGCACAAGGACCTGCGTGGTGAAGGAACACGGGAGTTCTTTATGCCCACCCACTGTCCCTCCTGCGGTGAGCCCGTATTTTACGATGCCGACGAGGGAGCGGCGACACGCTGCACCAACAGCCGTTGTCCCGCACAGCTTTCCCGAGGGATCGAGCATTTTGCCTCCAAGGACGCCATGAATATCGAGGGCTTGGGTCCGCAGCTGGTGGAGGCGCTTCTCAAAAATCAACTTATTTCGGATGCGGCAGACCTGTATTTCTTACAGGCGGAGCAGGTGGCAAAAATCGATCGCATGGGCAACAAATCGGCGCAAAATCTCATTGATGCCATCGAAAGATCCAAGTCGGCAGGGTTGGAACGCCTGATCTACGCCCTGGGCATCCGCAACGTGGGAGAGGTAGCCGGTGCCGCCTTGGCAAAGCGCTACGGCTCCTTGGAGGCATTGCAGCTGGCAACGGTGGAGGAGCTTTGCGAGATCGAGGATTTTGGTGAGATCACGGCGCAATGTGTGGTCAATTTCTTTTCTCACAAGCAAAACGTCGAGCTTTGCCGGCGCTTGAGCGATGCAGGACTTGTGACTGTTTCCACGGCAACGCCGGCGGACGATCTGTTTGCGGGATTGACCTTCGTTCTCACAGGGACACTTCCCACCATGAGCCGTGACGAGGCGGGAGAGAAGATCCGGGCGGCAGGCGGTAAGGTCTCGGGAAGCGTTTCCTCCAAGACCTCGTTTGTGGTGGCAGGGGATGCGGCAGGTTCCAAATTGACCAAGGCACGACAATTGGGCGTTGCGGTCATCGACGAGGAGACCCTGCTTTCCATGATCCGTGAGCGTCGCAGAGAGATATAAGAAAAACAAAGAGGGCTGTCGCAAACAGAAATTGCGACAGCCCCCTTTTTGTATAACGAAAACCACCAGCAGTGCTGGTGGTTCCAAAAAGCTTTAGCTTTGCACAGTTTCCGCCGCAGCGGAAGGCTCCCCTGTGTAAG
>JAFTMU010000284.1 GCA_017452215.1 Clostridia bacterium | reverse complement strand
ATGGATCAGAGCTTGCATCTCCTCCTTGGTTCCTACGGTGATGCGGTTGTACTGAGCAATGCGGGTCTTCGTAAAGTGACGGACGAGGATCCCTCTCTTTTTCAATTCCAAATACAGCGTTTCGCCGTCGATGGCAGGGTGGCGGACAAAGAGAAAGTTTGTCATGGAATGGGTCATTTCAAAGCCCATTTCCTCCAGCTTTTCTGCGGTAAAACGGCGGTTTTCCATGACCGTTTGGCAGTTTTTGCGGGTGTAGTCCTCGCTTTTGAGTGCGCCCACTCCTGCCGCCATGGTCATAGCGTTGACGTTGTAGGGATTGGTGGAATACTTGACGGTGCAAAGATCACGGATCAATTCGGGGCAGGCAATGCCAAAGCCCAATCTTGCTCCCGCCATGGAGCGGGATTTGGAAAAGGTCTGTGTCACCAAGAGATTGTTATATTTCCGAGTCAACGAAGCAGCGCTCTCGGCGCCGAAATCTACGTACGCCTCGTCAATGACCACGATATTGTCGGGGTTGGAGGCGACGATGCGCTCGATCTCTCCAAGGGAGAGGGCAATGCCCGTGGGGGCGTTGGGATTGGCGATGAAGATGTTCTTATGGATCCCGATATAATCGTTGACGTCAATAGTGAAATCTTCCCGAAGTGGAATCTCCTTGTAAGGGACGCCGTTCAGCTCGGCGAAAACGGGATAAAAGCCGTCGGTGATGTCGGGAAAGACTGCGGGGTGATCCTTGTCGCAAAATGCCATGAAGGCGAAATTGAGGATCTCGTCCGAGCCGTTGGTGAAGAGCACATCTTCACGGGAGAAGCCATAGACCTCCTCAAACGCCGTTACCAACGCACGGCATTCGGGGTCGGAATAGAGCTGTAACCCTGAGGCTGCCTGCGCTGCCATTTGGGCAGCAAGAGGAGCGGGAGGGAAGGGAGACTCGTTGGTATTGAGCTTGATATATTTTACGTCCTTGGGCTGTTCCCCCGGAACGTAGGGGATCAAACGGTCATACTTTTGACTGAAAAAGCGGCTCATTCTTCCTCCTCCAAGCGCACGGTGGCACTTTTGGCGTGGGCGGTAAGCCCTTCCTTGGTGGCAAAGTATGCCACGTCACGGGCGACTCTGCTCAGTGCCTCGGGAGTGTAGTAGGTGTATTGGGTCTTTTTGACGAAATCATCCACGGAGAGGGGACTTGAAAATTTCGCCGTGCCGCTGGTGGGCAGGGTATGGTTAGGACCTGCGAAATAGTCACCCAGCGCCTCGGGGCAGCTTCTTCCCATGAAGATCGAGCCTGCATGGCGAATGCTATCCGGATAATCGAATGGATTGTCCACGCAAAGCTCCAGATGCTCGGGGGCGAGCTCGTTGGCGATATCGATCGCCACGGTGAGGGTGGGGGCGACGATGATCTTGCCGTTGGTATCGATGGAGGCTCTTGCGATCTCGGCTCTTTCCAAAAGCGGGATCTGTACCTCCAATTCCTTTTGTACCGCCTCTGCCAGCGCCTCGGAATCGGTGACCAGAACGGCGGATGCGAGACGGTCGTGTTCTGCTTGGGAGAGCAGGTCGGCGGCTACGTGGCGGGGATTGCTCTTGCCGTCGGCAAGGATCAGAATCTCGCTGGGACCTGCGATCATGTCGATGGAGACCACGCCAAAGACCTGCTTTTTGGCTTCGGCAACGTAGGCGTTTCCGGGACCCACGATCTTATCTACCTTCGGTACGGTCTCGGTTCCGTATGCCAAGGCGGCAATTGCCTGGGCACCGCCTACCTTGAAGATGCGGTCAATGCCTGCCACCGAGGCGGCGGCAAGGATCACGGGGTTGACCTTGCCCTCGGGGGTGGGAGGGGTGACCATGACCACCTCACGGCAGCCTGCGATCTTTGCGGGAATGGCGTCCATGAGCACGGTGGAGGGATATGCCGCCGTGCCGCCGGGAACGTAAAGTCCCGCACGGTCCACGGGGATCACCTTTGGCCCGATGACGATACCGCTTTCGT
>JAFTMU010000283.1 GCA_017452215.1 Clostridia bacterium | reverse complement strand
GGTCAGAATCCATGGGGAAGCTTTGATCCCAAAATGACGGTAATAAGCTTCAGGGACGAGGGTGGCAAAAACGTTGCCAACATGATACATTACGGCGCTCACGGAACGGCGGCGGGAAAAAATCACGAGATCTCACGGGATTGGTCGGTACTCATGACCGATACCCTCGAAAAGCAAACGGGAGCGATCACCGCGTTCTTTATCGGACCCGAGGGCGACGTGGGTCCGAGGATCTCCAACGGAAAGACAACGGGAGACATAAGCTACGTAAAGGAGCTTGGCAACGTGGCGGCGATGGATGCGGTAAATATCTACAATACAATACTTGCATACCACGATGCAGAGCTCAGGGTATCCCACAAAAATTTAAGGATACCGCTGAAAAAACGAGTATCACTTGAAGAAGCCGTTTTGACAGCGGAGCAGTACAAGGGGCAAACGGTAAACATCAAGGGTATGATAAGAGCTCAGATGGAAAGAGTCATTTGCTCCTATGAGCAGGGCTACGTTGACGCCGACGCAAGAGAGGTGGGACAAACTCTCATATCCCTCGGTGACGCAGTATTTGCATCGTTCCCCTATGAGCTGTTTTCGGAGGTTGGAATGAGAATAAACAAAGCATTCAAGAACAAAACGGTGCTGTCTCTGTCCAATACCAACGGAAGCGAGGGTTATTTCGTAACGCAGGATTCGCTGTGCCGTGGGGGCTATGAGGTGAATATGTTCCTTTACGGACACGTGCAAAGCTTTTTTGACGATGCGGACTTTTATCTTATGAGAGAAACCGTGGATCATATAAACGGTCTGAAATAATGGGAGGTAATTACAGTGTACAGAATAGGAAAAGAAGAGATCGAAGAGATCGCCAAGGTTATAGAAAACAGAAGCCTTTTCAAGGTAAACAAAAAGCTGAAGGAATCAAAGCAGGTGGAGGAAAAGCTTGCAAGCATGTTCGGAGTGCAGTACCCCATCTTCATGACAAGCGGACATGCGGCGCTGTCCTCGGCGCTGATCGCTCTGGGCATAGGCCCGGGAGATCAGGTGATAGTGCCCGCCTATACCTATATAGCAACGGCGATGGCTGTTCTTGAGGCGGGGGCAATTCCCGTGATCGCAGAGGTGGACGACAACTTGTCTATCTCACCCTCGGATATTGAAAACAAGATCACAGAGCACACAAGGGCAGTAATTCCCGTGCATATCCAAGGCTTTCCGTGCAATATGAGGGCAATAAACGAGATCGCAAAAAAGCACGGTATTGCGGTTGTAGAGGATGCGTGTCAGGCAGACGGAGGAAGCTTTGAGGGCAAAAGACTCGGCACCATCGGTGATGTGGGAGCACTCAGCTTCAATTACTATAAGATAGTCACCTGCGGAGAGGGAGGAGCCCTGCTCACCAACAAAAGAGAGGTGTTTGAAAGGGCGCTGATCTATCACGACAGCAGCGCTATTGCGTATTTCGGAGATCAGATGAAGGATTTTACCCAAAATGGCTTTTGCGGAACGGAATACAGATCAAACGAGCTGTGCGCCGCCGTGCTGAACGTTCAGCTTGACAGACTCGATACGCTTTTGTCAGATCTTCGAAGAAACAAAAAATACGTTATGGATCGGCTTTCTGATGCTTGCGAGTTTATTCCCACAAACGATGCAGAGGGAGATTGCGGCACAACGCTTGCGTTTAAATTCAAAACGGAGGAACAGGCAAGAAGCTTTGCACAGTATGAAGGTATAAACGGAGTGCTCCCCATAGATACGGGCAAGCACGTATATAAGCATTGGACGCCCATCATGGAAAAGAAGGGAGCACTTCACCCTCTGATGGATCCCTTCAGAATGGAAGCAAATAAAAATATAGTGCCGATCTACACCGAGAATATGTGCGAAAAAACCTTGGAAAAGCTTGCCAGGGTCGTATACGTAAGCGTTGATCCCGACGATACAAAAGAAATTCTCGATCAAAAGATCGCATTAATGAGAAAAGCATTGTCGGTTTGTTAAAACAATAAAAGGATTTTAAAATATTTTTGAAAATATTGTTGACAATTGATGAATACAGGTGTATACTTAGAATAGTTTTTGGTACCTAAATAATAACATATGGGGGAAAAAGATATGAAAGAAAATACCAAAAAAACAATGTCACTCATTTACAAGATCGTTCTCCTTTTGCTTGCGGCAGTATTCACCTATTTCTCGGTAATGCCCGCCATGACGATCGATTCCAACAGACTTGGTGTTCCGTCGGATTATACCGAGGGAAGATTCACAAGCGATGCGCAAGCACCCGGTGATATCGATATCGGCTTTGGAACGATAATCAGCGCAGTAACCAATTGGAGCGATT
>JAFTMU010000282.1 GCA_017452215.1 Clostridia bacterium | reverse complement strand
TTGACGTGATCATCATTGGCAGAGGCGGAGGCTCCGCCGAGGATCTGTGGGCGTTCAACAATGAGGAGCTGGCTCGCATGATCGCCGCCTCCCCGATTCCCGTGATCTCCGCCGTGGGGCATGAGAGCGATTTTACCATTTGCGATTTTGTAGCCGATCGACGTGCACCGACTCCATCGGCGGCGGCAGAGCTGGCAGTTCCCGAAAAGGGAGAGCTGTTGCGGCAGCTGCGCTCCTACACCGAGCGAATGGGTTCTTTGACAGAGCAAAGGATCGCACAGGAAAAACGGCTTTTGCGTCAGCTTGCCCAGTCAAGAGTACTGCAATCGCCCGAGCGGCTTTTGGATCCCTTCCAAATGCAGTTGAGTGAAGCGGAAACGGGCTTGGAGCGAACAATGACCCAATATTTTGCGCAGCTGCGCAATCGAATTGGAACAGATACGGAAAAATTAGAAGCACTCAGCCCCCTATCGGTTTTAGCAAGAGGCTATGCGGCAGTCAAACGGGACGACCGTGCGGTCTTGCGTGCTGAATCCCTTGACGTGGGCGATGAGATAGAGATTCATTTTACCGACGGCAGCGTTTCTGCCGTAGTACGGGGAAAGGAATAAACAATGACGAAGAAAGCAATGAGCTTTGAATCCTCCATGGAGCGGCTCGAGGAAATTTTGCATACCCTGGAGAGCGGAACCGAGGATCTGGACACCTCCTTGAAGCTTTACGAGGAGGGGATCTCTCTGGTCCGTGCCTGCTCCACGCAGTTGCAAAAGGCAGAGCAAAAGATCAAGATTCTGCAACTGCAATCCGACGGAAGCGTTGTATTGGAGGATTTCGGTAAAACGGAGGAAAAAGCATGACGAACGAGGTATTAGAGCTTTTGATGCACCGTAACGCAACCGTTACCGAGGAGGCGCTGAAGGGGTATTATACCGAGGATGAAGATCTTCAAGCTCTGCTCAATTCCGAGCGATATAGCCTGTTTGCAGGCGGTAAGAGGATCCGTCCTTTTTTGACCATGGAGTTCTGCCGTTTGTTCGGCGGAGAGGATGAAGCGGCAGTGCCGTTTGCCTGTGCCGTGGAAATGATCCATACCTATTCCTTGATCCACGACGATCTTCCTTGCATGGATGATGACGAGATGCGCAGAGGAAAGCCCACCAACCACCGTGTGTTCGGCGAGGCAACGGCGCTCTTGGCGGGAGATGCACTTTTGACGGGTGCCTTTGAGGCGGCTGCCTCCAACACGGCGGCAGGTGCAGAGATCTCCGCCAAGGCGGTGGCGTATCTTGCCAACTGTGCGGGACGCTACGGTATGATCGGCGGACAGATCATGGATCTGGCAGGGGAGGAGCGCAAGCTTTCCCTTGACGAATTGTTAAAGCTTCACTCTCTCAAGACGGGCGCTCTCATCAACGCCGCCTGCGTTCTCGGTGCTCTTGCGGCAGGGGTCTCCTTTACCGATCCTTGTATGAACGACGTGGTCACCTACGCTGAGAGCATCGGGCTTGCGTTCCAGATCGTTGACGATATTCTGGATCGAACCGGAGACTCCAAGCTTCTTGGCAAAAACGTAGGCAGCGATGAATCCAATCAAAAAACCACGCTTTTGAGCTTTTATACCGTAGAAGAAGCTCGTTTCTATGCAGAAAAGCTGACAAGAGATGCCGTTCTGGCACTCAAAAAATATCCGGATTCCGATGCGCTTTGCTCCTTGGCAGAGTGGTTGGCGTCCAGGGACAGATAAGAAAGGAAGGGCAAAATATGTTTTCTCTTTACGCACTTGTCACCAACTACTATTTGGTCGCAGCAGTTTCTGGGTGGATCGTCGCCCAGATCCTTAAAGCGTTTACGGGCGTATTTAAGCTGCAGGAATTTTCCGTCAAGACCCTTTTCTTCGGTACGGGCGGAATGCCCAGCTCCCACACCGCCGCCGTTTGCGGCTTGTTTACCGCCTGCCTTCTCCGTGAGGGCTTCGGCTCTCCCTTGATCGCCATCAGCGGC
>JAFTMU010000281.1 GCA_017452215.1 Clostridia bacterium | reverse complement strand
CGCCCGCCAAAACGCTTTGCATTTTGTGGGCGATCACTTTATTCCTCCAAGGGACGAACCCTCACCGACATTTTGCAATGCTCCGCCTCGGCGCCGTGGATTTCCAACAAATAATCCAGCGTCAACGTCCCCTCTCCAAGTAGCTTATTCTCCACAGAGATGGCACGTACGCAGATCTCAAAATCCGAGAACGGCGTGTTGTAAACGCAGATATGCCGTCGACTCTCCTCAAAGGTCAGAACCGTACTCACGGGACCCGTGCGCATCATAGAGATAAGCGAGGGATTGGAGCGGTCAAAGCCGATCGAGGTCACAGATCCCTCCATGCCCGTCAATTCGCTTTCCTCATATACCAACTCGATCCGATCCTTCCCCGTGATAAGCCTGCCCTCCATCACCATTTCGGTGGGCTCGGGCATCTCTCCCATCAGATCCGCAAGATCGAATTCTTCCTCCGCCGCTTCTTCCTCGGAATCCTCCGCCTCGGCACCAAACAGCGATGCCCCAAATTCGATCCGTGACACCAGCATCTGTATCATCACCTTACGCTTTGTCATTGTTGCATTCTCCTTTCTTTGCGCCCTCCGCTTCTCTGCGGCGCAACAGCTCCCGCACTCTCAAAACGGCAAGCTGCGTCTTTCCGTCGGGCAGCTCTCCCATCATCGCCTGATCCACCAATTCGTCAAGCGGAATGCGCACCGTGTCCAAAAATTCATCCTCGTCCAGATCCTGCTCCCCAAAGGTCAAGCCCTCTGCCAGGTACAGGTCGATCCGCTCGTTCAAAATGGCGGGAGACCCAAGATAAACGCCCAGATGCGTCAGCCGCCGGCACGTAGCGCCGGTCTCCTCACGTAATTCCCGCAGAGCAGCCTCACGGGGATCCTCGTCAATGCGGTCCAATTTCCCCGCAGGGATCTCGGTCAGCACTCTGCCCACGGCATAGCGATATTGCCGCACGCATACCACCTCGCCCTCATCGGTCAAGGGAATGACTGCGACCGCTCCGTTATGACGGATATATTCCCGCTCCCCCGTGCCGCCGTTGGGCAGACGGATCTGATCCACGTACAAATGCAGAACCTTTCCGTCAAAAATCAATCGGGATGAAGCGCAGCTTTCCTTCAAGCTTTCGTATTCTCGATCCATAAGCGCCTCCTTTTCAAGTCTTTTACTATTATACTCTATTTTCACCGATTTGTAAAGAAGCTCTTGAAAAAAAGAACAATCTCTGCTATACTGTTATCATCAAAGTAGCAAGGAGGAGTGGCAATGGGATATACCGAGGAGCTGAGCCGCACGGCAATGCTATTGGGTGAGGACGCCATCGAGCGGTTGAAAAACGCACGGGTTGCCGTATTCGGTATCGGCGGTGTGGGAGGTTATGTCTGTGAGGCATTGGTTCGCTCAGGCGTAGGCGCCATTGATCTTTTCGACAGCGACACGGTCTCCCTGTCCAATATCAACCGACAGATCATCGCCCTGCACTCCACCGTAGGCAAACAAAAGACCGAGGCAATGAAGGAGCGTATTCTTGATATCAACCCAGCCTGCCGTGTCACCGCTCACAACGTCTTTTATCTGCCCGAAAACGCAGACAGCTTTCCCCTTGATCCATACGACTATATCGCCGACGCCGTGGACACGGTCTCGGCAAAGATCGAGCTGGCAGTGCGAGCAAAGGAGGCAGGCGTGCCCCTCATCTCTGCCATGGGAACGGGAAACAAGCTGGATCCCACCCGCTTCTCTGTCACCGACCTTTCCAAAACCTCGGGCTGTCCTCTTGCCCGTGTGATGCGGAGAGAGCTCAAGGCAAGAGGCATCACGCACCTCAAGGTAGTCTATTCCACCGAGCCCGCCGCCCCCCTCTCGATCCTTCCCGAAAAGGAGATCAACGGACGCACGCCTCCTGCCTCCCTCTCCTTTGTCCCCCCCGTGGCAGGACTGATCCTGGCAGGAGAGATCATCAAGGATCTGATCGCAAAATAGATAAAAAAAGACCGCCTCTTGTATGAGACGGTCTTTCTATGTATTTTTTCAATCAACCCAACCACTTGTAGAATGCATGGCGGCGTTTTGCCTT
>JAFTMU010000035.1 GCA_017452215.1 Clostridia bacterium | reverse complement strand
GTTCCCGAAGCAGTTGTGGGCGGCGGTATCGGTGTTGTCATCTCCAAGGTCATGACCCAGGGCTTCAAGAGAGGCGTGTTCTCCAATGAGGCGGGTCTTGGTTCCTCGGTCATGGTACACTCCAACTCCAACATCAAGGAGCCTGTAAAGCAGGGTATGTGGGGTATTTTTGAGGTCTTTGCCGACACCATGATCGTGTGCACCATGACGGCGCTGGTGGTTTTGACCTCGGGCGCATACAACACCATGACAGGTGAATTGTTGGAGGGCTACACCGATGCAACGTTGGTTGCAGGTGCGTTTAACACGGTATTCAGCTGGGGCGATATCGGCGAAAAGTTCATTGCCGTTGCCATGCTGCTCTTCGCCTTTACCACCGTGCTTGGTTGGTCCCTTTACGGTTCGAAGGCGTGGGAATACCTCTTTGGTACCAAGTCCACCATTGTATTCAAGATCATTCACATCTCTACCATTCTCCTGGGTGCAGTGATGACCTCCTCCTTGGCTTGGGATATCTCGGATACCTTTAACGGGCTTATGATGTTCCCCAACCTGATCGCCGTGGTCCTCTTGTGTCCTCTGGTCATGAAGATCACCAAAAACTACATCGACAGAAAAATACGCAAAAAGGACGTTGCTCCCTTGCGCTCCTATGATCCCGAAATTGAGGCGGAATACGCCCAAAGTGAGGACGGGGAGGAATAATACGAACCCCCGCCGCTTTTCTACGGAAGGCGGCGGGGATTCTTTGGCTTTTCCCATACCAGGTGGGAAAGCAAGGGATAGTATTCCTCCCATCGGTTTTCCCGAATGGGCATGACGGGATGCTTTACGTCGTCGAAAAACAGCAAAAGCGCCGGGGCAATATTGCGGTAACGGTCAACGAAGCGATATTCCAATAGCTTGCCCTCGGCGATCAGGCGCTTGACGGTGGCATGGTAATTATAGTACGGCATCGCATATTTCTCCTTTATTCCCTCATAGTATCGCAAAAATCGGAGATACTATGCACACAGGAGCAAAGCTCCGCCGAGAAAGGAGAATGCTATGATAGAGCAAGATACCGTAAGACTTTTGCGAGAATGTGATGCGGGCGTAAAAATGGGGGTCGCCTCCATTGACGACGTGATCAAATACGTTCGCTCGGACAAATTGGAAAAGCGTTTGACCGATTGCAAGAACGAGCACGAGAAGCTGAACACCGAAATTCAGGAGCTGTTGGACAAATATCGGGACGAGGGAAAGGACCCCAACCCCATCGCCAAGGGAATGTCCTGGATGAAAACCAACGTCAAGCTGGCGATGAAGGAATCGGATCACACCATTGCCGATCTGATGACCGACGGCTGCAATATGGGGGTAAAATCTCTGAATAAATATCTCAATCAATACAAGGCGGCAGATGAGGTATCCAAGGATATCACCAAGCGCCTGATCAATCTGGAAGAAGAATTGGCGATTGATATTCGGCAGTTTCTGTAACTACAAAACGGCTTCGATGCGTGGTATCGAAGCCGTTTTTGCTTTTTTATTTGATTTTTCTGACCTCGGTGTAGTAGCGCTTATCTCGGGCGCTTCCCATGGAGAAGGTCTTGCGGGGGAGAACACCCTCCTTCTCTACGGCGTCAAACAATTCGCTCTTTCCCATACATCCGTACAAAAAGCCGCAGGCGTTAGGTTTTGCCACCACTGCCTCCACCTCGTCCTCTCCGTGAATATAGTCAAGCACTGCATCGGGGCAGGAACGCAGATAGTCGTCCAAAAAGAGCTGTACCGTTCCCACTGCCAGAGCGTGAGGCGGGCGCTTGGCACAGACGGTCACTTTTTTCTTCTGTGTAACGAACAGAATCTGCTGCTCGGCGTTGGATGGATTTTGGATATCCTCTCTTTCAAGGTAGGATGTAAAGCTCTCGAGAAGCGCATCGGGATCGACGTTTTCCACCGTGCGGTAGATGGGCTCAAACTCCAACGCCTCGCTGTGGATGTTGACCAGCTCGCACAGGGCGTAGCGGTTTTGCTCGGTGGGGGCGGCACTTCGGCACGCCTTTGCCGTTGCCAAGGAATGATTGCCGTCTCCGACGGCTAAGGTAATACCGCCGTGCTTCTCTCCCAGTGCCCCGATGCTTTGGGCAAGGGACTCGTTGAGCTCTCCCGGCACCAGCCACCCCGAAAGATGACCGCCGCCCTGCATCAGGTCAAAATCGTACAGCTGCTGCTTGCTTCCCTCCTTTGCCATTTGGGCAAGGGGCTCTAAAATTTTTCTTTCACTGTCATCCATCAGCATCAGGATGTGGGGCAATTCAAGGCACGCATTCTCCCGGATCTTGACACGGGGCGGAATGCGCTCCAGCACCGTCTTTTCGGTGGCACGGACACGGGAGCAGGATCCCTCGTGATAATCGTATTCATCCAGATCTACCGCTCCTACAAGCCCCGAGCGTTTTTTGCCGTCGGACTGAATGCGCTCCACGTAGATGAATGCATTGGGATACTCGTTGAAGATCCCTTTCTTCAAATAGTCTTGCATCGTATCGTTGATGGAGGCGGTAACCGCTTGGGCATCGGTCTTACCGAGATAGACCTCGGGATAGATCAGGCGCAGCGTGGAGGGAGCGGTGCCGACGGTGTGATCGGTCTCTTTCCAATACGCCTCGTTGGAGGTGAACTGATCGCAGGCGATGACCGACCATTTTTCGTGATCCTTTTTGGGCAGAAGAATATCTGCGGGGGAAAAAATATAATTTCTCATGGGTACCTCTTTGCGTTTTGTTTTGTAGGTCTGCTTATATTATACCGAAAAAGAGGGCGGATTGCAATAGGCTCAAGGATTTTTCTCGGGCTTTGCCCTTTCTTTTGACATTCGTCTTTTAAAAATCTTTTCAAAACAAAAAGACAAAAAGCTCTTGACTTTTGGACTTGGCTCTGCTATAATGATGTCAGAGAAGCAATCGGTTACTGACGGATTGGTGGGAATGAACCCACGAGGAGCCGACTGTGTTTTATGCCGACCGTCTGGGCAGTTTTGCGTTTGCAGGACTGCCTTTTTTGTATCCGCCACAGCGGTCGATAGAGAAAGGAGAAAGCTATGGAGCTGTTTGAAAAAGAATGGGAAGGCTTTGAAGGAGAATATTGGCGCACACAGATCGACGTGCGTGATTTTATCCAGAACAACTATTCCCCTTATTTGGGAGACGAGAGCTTTTTGGCAAACAAGACGCCTCGCACCCAACGAGTATTGGACGCCCTGAACGAAAAGCTTGCCGAGGAGCGGGCAAAGGGCGGTGTGATCGGAATCGACACGGGAACCGTTTCTTCCCTGCTCAATTATCCTGCCGCATATCTGCTCCGTGAGGACGAATTGATCGTCGGTCTGCAAACGGGCGCTCCTCTGGTCAGAGGAGTCAATCCCTTTGGCGGCATCCGCATGGCGAGAAGCGCCTGCAAGGCCTATGGGTATGAGCTCTCGGAGGAGATCGAAAAGGAATTTCATTATCGCACTACCCACAACGACGGCGTGTTCAGAGCCTACACAGACACCATGCGTGCTATGCGTCATACGGGGATTCTGACGGGACTCCCCGATGCTTACGGTCGTGGGCGCATCATCGGCGACTACCGCCGAATCGCTCTCTATGGCATCGACGCTCTGATCGAAGCGAAAAAGAAGGATAAGAATGCGCTGGGACAGGGAGAGATGACCGAGGAAAACATCCGTTTGATCGAAGAGGTTCACAAGCAGATCTCCTTCCTTGGAAAATTGAAGGAGATGGCGGCGCTCTACGGATGCGATATCTCCAAGCCCGCTACCAATGCAAGAGAGGCGATCCAATGGCTCTATTTCGGCTATCTTGCCGCAAACAAGGAGCAAAACGGCGCCGCTATGTCCTTGGGACGTGTGGGAACCTTTATTGATATCTATCTGGAAAGAGACCTGCAAAAGGGTGTACTTGACGAGGCGGGGGCACAGGAGCGGATCGATCAATTCGTAATGAAGCTGAGAATGATCCGCCACTTGCGCACGCCCGAATACAACGAGCTCTTTGGCGGAGATCCCATGTGGATCACCGAGGCCGTGGGCGGCATGGGACAGGACGGAAGAACCCTTGTTACCAAAAGCGCCTTCCGCTTTTTGCACACCCTTTACAATCTCGGCTGCGCTCCTGAGCCCAACCTGACGGTGCTTTGGTCCGAGGAGCTGCCCCCGGCGTTCAAGCGGTACTGCGCCCGTGTTTCCATTGAGACCGATTCCATTCAATACGAAAACGACGACCTGATGCGTCAGCGCTTTGGCGACGACTACGCCATTGCCTGCTGTGTCAGCGCCATGAAGGTTGGCAAGCAGATGCAGTTCTTTGGAGCACGGTGCAATCTGCCCAAGATCCTGCTCCTTGCCCTCAACGGAGGACGGGAGGAAAAATACGACATTCGCTTAGGTCCCGCTATGCCTCCCTTCGGGAACGGTGTATTGGACTACGCCGAGGTCAAACAGCGTTTGGACACCTATCTCTCCTGGTTGGCGGGAGAATACGTGAATACGATGAACGTGATCCATTTTATGCATGACAAATACGCCTATGAAAAGACGCAGCTGGCGCTTCACGACACCGACGTGGAGCGAGTGATGGCGTTTGGCGTAGCGGGACTCTCGGTGATCGCCGACAGTCTCTCTGCTATCAAATACGCCCGTGTCCGCCCCACCTTTGGAGAAAACGGATTGATCGACGGCTTTATCACCGAGGGAGACTTCCCAAAATTCGGCAACGATGACGACCGTGTGGACAACATTGCCAAGGAGCTCTTGGAGCAGTTCATCGGCGAATTGCGCAAGCACCCCGCATACCGTGGGGCAAAGCACACCCTCTCTGCTCTTACCATTACCAGCAACGTGGTCTACGGCAAAAAGACGGGAGCAACGCCTGACGGACGCCGCGCGGGCGAGCCCTTTGCTCCCGGTGCCAATCCCATGCACAACCGAGAGACCTCGGGCGCTCTTGCCTCCCTCAACTCGGTGGCAAAGCTCTCCTACGACGCTTGCCGTGACGGTATTTCCAACACCTTTTCCATCATTCCCGCCGCTCTCGGACGGAGTGAGGAGGAGCGGATCGAAAACCTGGTCACCATTCTTTCGGGCTACTTTGCGCAAAATGCGCATCATATCAACGTCAACGCCCTTGACCGCCAAAAATTGGTGGACGCTATGGAAAACCCCGACCTGTACCCCAATCTGACCAGTCGTGTCTCCGGATATGCGGTCAGCTTCCACAAGCTCTCCCGTGAGCAGCAAAAGGAAGTCATCAGCCGCACATTCCATCAGGCAATGTAAGATGAAAGGGTACGTTCACAGCCTGCAATCCCTGGGGACTGTTGACGGTCCCGGGGTGCGCAGTGTGGTCTTTTTGGAGGGCTGTCCCTTGCGGTGCGTCTACTGTCAAAATCCCGACACGTGGGAATTCGATACGGCGCATCTGACCGAAGCTGACGATCTGGTGAAGCGCTTGCTTCGCTTCTATCCCTTTATCAAAAACGGGGGCGTGACCTTTTCGGGGGGCGAGCCATGTGTACAAGCAGAATTCGTTTTGGAGGTGACAAAGGCGCTGAAAAAACAAGGCCTGCACGTGGCATTGGATACCTCGGGTTGCGTTTGGAACGAAGCGGTGGAACGCCTGTTGGAGCAGGTCGATCTGGTCCTGTTGGATGTCAAGATGCTCCGTGAGGAGGACTATCGCAAATTTACGGGAGCCTCTCTTGCGGACACTCTCTTCTTTTTGAACAAATTAAGTGAAATGCAAAAGGATACCCGGATCCGACACGTGGTGGTCCCCGGCATCAGCAACGGCGAGGAGGACATGGCGGCGCTTGCCCGCTTGGTGCGGGAGCATCCCTGTGTGAAAAAGGTGGAATTGCTTCCGTTCCGCAATCTTTGCATTGAAAAATACGAGATGCTGGGGTTGCCCTTTTCCTTAAAGGACACTCCCCTGCCAAGCGAGGAGGACATGAGACGCTTGGAGAAATTGTTGGACGGATATTTGCAGAAAACATAACCCTTCAAGGGAGCAGAAATTGCAGATTTGCATTGTCTGCTCCCCCTCTTTTTTACCGTTCTTGCAGAAAAAAGTTATATATATAGAAATAATGGAAGAAATAAGTGCAAAAAATGTGAAAAAAAGTATTGACAAGCCTTTTGTTTTGTGGTATAATCTTTCTACCTCTGCAAAAGAGTTTTTTTGTTGTGCGCACTTTTTGAAGTGAGCGCAAGGGAAAAAGTCGGGCATTGTGCCGCCCCTTTGGGGTTTGTCCGACGCTTTTGAGAGGGAGGTACAAAAAATTTTTATATGGGAGGTGCCGCTAAATGGCTAATGATGCACGAGTCAAAATTACTCTTGCCTGCACCGAATGCAAGCAAAGAAATTATGACACAAAGAAGAACAAGAAAAATGACCCGGACAGACTGGAGCTCATGAAGTATTGCAAATTCTGCCGTAAGCACACAACTCACAAGGAAACAAAGTAATCTTGTGAAAGAAGAAAGGAATCAATAATATGACAAAAACAGGTACTCTGTTGAACAGATGGCTTGCAGTGATCTGCTCCATCATTTTGATGATTTCCCTTTTTGCTGTGCCTGCTTTCGCAGAAGAAACTACCGCAGGTGATACCAACACCACTGCAGCGGAGGATGACTCCACTACCGTAGGCGAGGATGATTCCACCACCGCAGGTGAGGATGATTCCACTACTGCCGACGAGGACGATTCCACTACCGCAGAGGAGGGCTCCACCACCGCAGACAAGAACAACGCCAATAATCAGAACAACTCCAACAACCAAAACAACGCTCCCGCCGGTCTTTCCACCGAGGCGATCGTCTGGATCGTGGTTGGCGGTGTGATCCTGGTTGCAGCCGTGGTTCTGTGCGTAAAGTTCCGCTCCAAGATCGTTAAGGGCTTGCGTGTTTACAAGAGCGAGTTCAAGAAGGTTTCTTGGCTCTCTTGGGAGCAAACAAGAAAGAGCACGATCGTGGTCGTTATCATCCTGCTCGTATGCGTGGCAGTGATCTGCCTGTTGGACTACGTACTCTCTACGAGTCTGTTGGCTCTGATCACCCAAGCGTTCAGCTTTCTTCCCTGATCCGTAAGGTGGAACAGCAATGAGCGATATCAATGAAATGAACGTCGGTCCGAGATGGTACGTGGCACATACTTACTCCGGATACGAAAACAAGGTAAAAGCAAGCTTGGAAAAAATCATCGAAAACCGAGGCCTCGGTCACTTGATCTTTGATATTTCCATTCCCACAGAAATCGTTATCGAAAAGAACGGCGACGTGGAAAAGGAAGTGGAGAACAAGATCTTCTCCTGCTACGTGTATATCAAAATGATCATGAACGAGGAAAGCTGGCACGCCGTAAGAAATATTACGGGTGTTACCGGCTTCGTAGGTCCCGGATCCCGCCCCACTCCCCTGACGGAGGAGGAGGTTGCGGCGCTGGAGATCGAGCAGGTACAGCAGATCAAGCTTTCCTTCTCGGTTGGTGACAGCGTTGAGGTGATCAGCGGATTGTTTGAGGGTTATAACGGTACCGTTCAGGCAATCTCCGATGATTTGAAGAACGTGACCGTGCTGATCAAGCGTGGTAACCGTGATATGCCCGTTGAGCTGGAAGCCAGCGAGGTAAAGGTGCTCAACTCTTAAAAACCGTTTTTCCGCAACCAATGCGTTGCACGTGGGAGGAAG